>JAUWPI010000014.1 GCA_030611665.1 Candidatus Heimdallarchaeota archaeon
GAAGAAGACTGGGATTTAGTAGTAGATGTTAACATGAAATCAATTTATCTGCTTTCTCGGTACGTGATTCCAATCATGATCAAAGGTAAAGGCGGGAGCATAATTAACAATGGTTCTGGGTGGGGAATTAAAGGCGGTTCTAATGCTGTAGCTTATTGTGCAGCAAAAGGTGGTGTTGTAAACATGACACGCGCAATGGCAATTGACCATGGCAAGCACGGGATTCGCGTTAATTGTATTTGCCCTGGAGATGTCGACACTCCACTATTAAGAGGAGAAGCAAAACAATTGGGCGTTGATGAGGATGAATTCATGAAGGAAGCTGCTGATCGTCCTCTCAATCGTGTAGGTAATCCTCAAGACGTAGCTAATGCAGTTCTATTTCTTGCTAGTAATCTTTCAAACTGGATAACAGGAACATCCATAATTGTTGATGGAGGAGGTCTAGCCTAAATCATGATTTCTAGAAGCAACTGCAAACTACTCCTTTGTTGGAGAGATAGCTTATGAATAAAAAGAAAATATTAATTCACCCGTATATTCCAAATTCCGTTCCTGAAATAAAAGCAGAAATGCTAAATATAATAGGTGTAAAAACCATTGAAGAACTTTACGAGGACATTCCTGAAGAACTGCGGTTCAAGGATGAAATGAATTTGCCCAAACCGTTCCCATCGGAATATGACCTAAGTAGACATGTGGAACAGATTCTATCTAAAAATCAAACATGTCAAGAGAATCTCAGTTTCTTAGGTGGAGACTGTTGGCAACATTATGTGCCCGCAATATGCGATGAAATTAATCGACGTTCGGAATTTCTAACAGCATATGCTGGAGAACCCTATGAAGATCATGGAAGGTTTCAGACACTTTTCGAATATGCTAGTATGATGGGGGGACTTCTGGAGATGGATGTTGTAAATGTCCCAACATATGACTGGGGACAAGCGGCAAGTACTTCTATAAGAATGGCTACTCGAATAACTGGACGAACTGAGATACTAATCTCTAAAACCATTTCACCAGACAGATTATCAATAATCCAAAACTACTGTAAACCTACAGTTACCATTAAACTAGTTGAGTACAATGCAACAACTGGAAATCTAGATCTTGATGATTTAAAAACTAAAATTTCATCAAAAACAGCCGGTATTTATTTTGAAAATCCCTCATATTTAGGATGTATAGAAGATCAAGGTCAGTTAATTTCTGATATTGCACATTCTCATGGAGCATTAAGTCTTGTTGGAACCGATCCGATATCCTTAGGCATACTTGTTCCGCCGAGTAATTATGGAGCGGATATTGTTTGTGGTGATATTCAGTCATTGGGTATGCACATGCAATTTGGCGGAGGACTTGCAGGATTTATAGCTACTAGAGATGAAGAACGCTATGTTATGGAATACCCCTCACGGCTTTTTGGTATAACTACCACTTCTGTTGAAGGAGAGCATGGGTTTGGAGATGTAACTTATGACAGGACATCTTTTCACGATAGAATTGAAGGAAAAGAGTTTATAGGTACAGCTACTGCGCTATGGGGAATCACTGCAGGAGTTTATTTGGCTTTAGCAGGCCCCCAAGGTATGCAAGAGCTTGGAAAATTAATTCTACAAAAATCTCAGTATGCAATGAAGAAACTTTCAGAAATTCAAGGGATTAATATTCAATTCAGTCAATCATCTCACTTCAAAGAATTTGTTGTGAATTTAGATGGGACAGGTAATACTGTTAAAGAAGTGAACAAAGCTCTACTCAAAAAGAGAATTTTTGGTGGTAAAGATATTTCAAGTGAATTTTCTGAACTAGAAAATTGCGCTGTTTTTTGTGTGACTGAAATTCACACAAAAGAAGATATTGACAGACTCGCCCAAGCTTTGGATGAACACTTAAACGAAGGAGATAATAGAAGATGAACAAACAAACAAGAACAAGGAATTTTCATCAAGCTAAATGGGATGAACCAGTTATTTACGAGTTAAGTAACGAAGGAGAACGAGGTATCCTCTTTCCTGAGATTGAACAAGAGATTGAAAACATTATTGGAGATGGTCTTTCCAAATTACCTGAGAGCATGATAAGACAAAAACCACCTAATTTACCAGAGATATCTCAAATGCGGGTTCTCAAACATTATCTGAGATTATCTCAACAAACTCTGGGAGCAGATTTCAACGTTGATATTGGCCAAGGAACATGTACCATGAAATATAGTCCAAAAATCAATGAAAAATTGGCTTCTTCTCACAAATTAATAGCACTTCACCCAGCACAAGATGAAGACACAGTTCAAGGCATTCTAGAAATAATCCATAAACTAGATTTATTCCTCAGAGAAATCTCAGGTCTAGATAAGTTTACGTTCCAACCAGGTGGTGGAAGCCAAGCAATTTTAGCAATGGCATCTATTATTTATGCCTATCATGATTCTAAAGATGAATCAAAACAACGTGACGAAATTATTACTACAATGTTTTCTCATCCTTCAGATGCAGCAGCACCTAATGTCAAGGGATATAAAATCATCAACATTTATCCGAATGAAGATGGATTGCCTGATGTTAAAGCTCTAGAAAAAGCTGTTTCTAACCACACTGCAGGATTATTAATTGCCAATCCAGAAGATACGGGGATTTTTAACCCAAAAATAAAAGAGTTTACTCGAATTGTTCATGAAGCTGGAGGGGTGTGTGGTTATGACCAAGCTAATGCTAACGGAATTCTTGGAATTACACGAGCAAAAGAAGCTGATTTTGATTTTTGCTTCTTTAATCTTCACAAAACCTTTTCTTCCCCTCATGGTTGTGGTGGTCCCGCCACTGGTGCACTTGGTGTAACTGATAAATTCATAAAATACCTCCCTGTTCCTCTAGTCGAATTTGATGAGGAAAAATATTATTTCAATTACAATGTTTCCAATACTATAGGTAAGATAAGGTCCTTCTATGGAGTTGTGCCCGCAATTTTGAAAGCTTACTCATGGATTATGAGTTTAGGTAGTGTAGGATTAAAGGAAGTCTCCCAAATTGCTGTACTCAATAATAATTATCTATTAAAGAAAATATTAGAGATTCGTGGTGCTAGTGCCCCATATGCAAAAGGGAGGCATCGAATTGAACAAGTCCGCTATAGTTGGGAAGAGCTTTACAATGAGACAGGGGTGACAACGGAAGATGTTACGTGTCGTATGGCCGATTTTGGTTTTCACATGTGGTCTAGTCACCACCCATTTATTGTTCCTCAACCTTTTACTCTAGAACCCACGGAATCTTACTCAAAAGCAGAAATTGATGAGTACATAGCTGGACTAAAGAGAGTAGTTGAAGAATCATATGAAAATCCAGAGCTAGTTAAGAGTGCCCCTCATAGAAGTGTCGTACATAAAATCGAAACAGATGCATTAGATGATCCTGCTAGATGGGCTATTACTTGGAGAGCATATTTGAAGAAAACTCAAAAATAAAGTTGCACAAAGATGGTTTCAGTTGAAGAAAATAGGTTTAATAGTAAACCCCATTGCTGGTATGGGTGGTAAAGTAGGGCTTAAGGGAACTGATGGGCCGACCATCTTAGCTAAAGCAAGAAGTTTAGGAGCAGAACAGGTTTCACAAGAACGAACCATTAAGGCATTGGAAAGATTAATTTTTCTCAAAGAGGAATTTGAGCTAATTACGTATCCTGGAGAGATGGGAGAAAATATTGCTAAACAATGTGGATTCAATCCTAAAGTTATTGGATCTATAATTAAGGGGAAGACTACAGCTGGTGATACTCAACAAGCATCCAAAGAGTTGTGCAATCTTAAGATTGATTTCTTACTTTTTTCTGGAGGAGATGGAACAGCGAGAGATATTTACGAAGCTATTGGGGATGAAGTTGTTGTATTGGGTATCCCAACAGGAGTCAAAATGCATTCAGCTGTATATGCCCACAATCCAATGAGAGCTGGGGATCTTGTTGCGCTTTTTCTTCAAGGAAAGGTGAAAGAGCTAAGAAAAGCAGAAGTTATGGACATTGACGAAGAAGCATTCAGAGCAGGAACCATATCTGCAAAACTATATGGTTATCTAAAGATACCATTTGAGAAAAAGTACACTCAGGGTTTGAAAACAGGAAGTTCAGCAACTGAAAAATATTCGCAAGAAGCAATTGCTCAGGAAATTGTTGACAATATGGATGATGATTATCTGTATATTATCGGTCCTGGTACAACTACTAAATCAATTATGGAAAAACTAGAACTTGATTATACTTTGTTAGGTATAGATCTCATTTATAGAAAAAAACTCATTGAATTAGATTTAAATGAAAAAAAACTACTTAAACATATTAAGGAAAAAAACGCCAAAATAGTTATCACGCCTATCGGGGGTCAAGGTTTCCTATTTGGCAGAGGTAACCAACAATTAAGCCCTCACGTGATAAGGAGTGTAGGAAAACACAATATAATTGTTGTAGCTACAAAGCATAAAATCAATTCACTAAATGGTCGTTCATTTTTAATTGACACCGGAGATAATGAATTGGATTTGTTGTTAAGAGGATATACCCCTGTAATTACAGGTTTTCGCGAGAAAATTATTTACAAAATAGACCTCTGAAAGAACAAAATTAGAACTAAAACCAGTAAATTGCCGATAAAAAGAGTGTAACGTAGTTTAGTCCCTAATATTTCTATGAGTTTATATATTAATCTCTGTTTAATTATACTGAGATGTCCCGTTACGCAACGTTGTTATTACTTCTAAAACATATGGGATACGTTAATGGGAGAGTACAGTTTCAAAAACTCCTGTTTCTTTTGGAGAAGAATTATCATATCAATACGGGTTATGATTTTATTCCTTTCAAATTTGGGCCATATTGCCAAGTTATCCAAGAGGATATTCATCACTTAGATGACTATGGTTACATTGAGCATGAAGAAGTTGAGAAAGCTGGTGGTGAAATTCTTCATCGTTATCAAATAACAGATCATGGAGAACAGTATTTACTGGAAAATGATTTTGGGGACATTTATGATCAAGTTATCCAAGACCTTTGTTATGATTTTAAGAACTATAGTCTACGACAATTGGTGGAGTATGTTTACGAAAATTATCCTGAATACACCGCTCATTCACAAATAAAAGAACAATTTTTTCACCCAAAGCCAAAACAAGAGAATTTCACATCTGCTGACACTCTTCTGAATCGTAAACCTATAATCACACCTTCCTTTGTTAAATGGTTAGATGAAGAAATCAAAGATACATCAAATAGGATGGAGGTTTCTACAGTGCCAACGGAGCAGAGAGCAGATGAGATGAATATAGATGGGATTGTAATTGACATGTTAGATATCGCCTATGAGGATATCGCAACAAAAGCTCAAGAAGTCTCAACTCAGATAATGTTAGACAACCATAGTGAATCAGGAGATATTAATAACAAGATGTATTTTATTCTTGACATCCTTGAAAATCTTCTTAGTTCAGTTCAAGAAAGAGATATAATAGGAGTCTATACTGAGTTCGCAAACACAAAGACAAATATTCAGATGCTTGATGAACTAATAGCTCTTCATAAAACCTCATTAAAATCTGAACTTGTTAGACTTCTCTTTGAATTCATAGAAGATATAAGTTTCTTCCTAGATAGTATTGATAGAATAATATCATTATAGAAGATAAGAAAAGAAAAAAAAGAGAGAAAAAGTTTATTTGTTGCTTAAAGTGGCGCGAGCAGCAGCTAATCTAGCTATTGGTACTCTAAATGGACTACAAGAAACATAATCCAAACCGATTCTATAACAGAAATCTATAGACTGAGGATCCCCACCCTGTTCACCACAAATTCCTAATTCAATTTCAGGATTTGCTGCTTTTCCATCTTCTACACATATCTTCATTAATCGTCCAACACCTATTTCTTCAATTGAGACAAATGGGTCATCTTTGATTATTCCTTGTTCCATGTATTTAGAAATAAAGGTACCAGCATCGTCTCTACTAAAGCCTAATACCATTTGATGAAGATCATTTGTTCCAAAACTAAAGAATTGAGCACCTTTTTCTCCACCTGCAATTTCACTGCTTGTCAAAGCTGCTCTTGGTACTTCAATCATTGTTCCAACAAGATACTTAAATTCAATGCCCTCTTCTTGCATCACTTCCTTGGCAACACGGTCAATAATTGTTCTTTGGTGTTCGAATTCTTTTTGGAACCCTACAAGAGGAACCATTACCTCAGGAAGTACTTCCTTACCGCTTTTAATAACTTTAGCAGCTGCTTTGAATATTGCACGAGCTTGCATTTCTGTAACAATTGGCATAGTAATTCCGAGTCTACAACCTCTCAAACCTAGCATAGGATTTTGTTCTTTCATTTCTCTTACAACTTCTAGCATGTTAGCTATTTCCTTGAAATCTTCATCCTTCTTACCTGCTAGTTTTGCTTCAAAAATCTCGGTCATTAATTCTTCTTCACTCGGCAAGAATTCATGTAGAGGAGGGTCAATCAAACGTATAATTACAGGATAACCTCTTGAAACGTCAAATATTCCTCTAAAATCCTCTTCTTGAACAGGTTCTAATTGATCAACATAGTGTTTTCTTTCTTCGTCGTTTTTGGCTAATATCATACCCCTGACTAAATCAAGATTATCAAAGAACATATGTTCTGTTCTACATAGACCTATGCCTTTAGCTCCAAACTCTAAAGCCTTAACGAACTGATCAGGTTTGTCTGCATTAGCTTTCACACCAATTTTAGCGGTTTCATCACACCAATCCAAAATTGTATTCATTGAATCGGGTAAGTTAGCTGGTCTAGTTGGTAGTTTCCCGGCATAGATTGAACCATCGTCGCCGTCGATTGTAATCCAATCTCCTTCTTTAATGGTTATACCTTTGGCATAGAGTTCGTTTTTCTCAACATCAACAGATATTCCACCTATTTCACTTCCAACAATACAGGCTTTACCAATCTGCCTTGCAACAATTGCAGCATGACTTGTTAGACCGCCTTTCATTGTTAGAATACCATTACTAGCAGCCATTCCATGAAAATCTTCTGGTGTTGTTTCAACCCTTACTAAAATTACATCTTTGTTTTGTTTTGCTACTTCTTCAGCTCTATCAGCATCAAAAATGGCAAGTCCAGTTGCAGCAGCAGCTCCTGCAGCTAAACCTGAACCAAGGAGTTTATCACTCAATTCATGCTTAATTTGTTTGATTGGAGCATTAACATTTATTTGTTGCCAGTCGATAGATGGGAACAAAGCGTTTTCAACATCACTTGGAGTGATTCTCATAATAGCTTCTTCCTTGGTGATAACGCCTTCATTAACTAAGTCATAAGCAATTTGACTTGCAGCGATTCCAGTTCTCTTACCATTTCTTGTTTGAAGCATGTAGAGTTTTCCTTGTTGTATTGTAAATTCCATATCTTGCATGTCTCGATATCTGGCTTCTAAATTTCCAGAAATCTCTACTAATTCATCATAGAGGACAGGCATATCGTCCTTAAGATTTGCAATTGGTACAGGGGTTCTAATTCCAGCTACAACATCTTCTCCTTGTGCATTAATGAGATATTCACCGTAAATTCCCTTACTTCCATCAGATGGGTTTCTTGAGAACGCTACACCGGTTGCAGATGTTTCGCCTAGGTTACCATAAACCATTATCATAATATTTACGGCAGTTCCTAAATCATGTGAAATGCCTTGATGGTTTCGATAATCAATAGCACGTTTATTGTTCCAACTTTTAAAAACAGCCTTGACTGCATCCGACAGTTGAACACGTGGATCTTGTGGAAAGTCTTCGCCCAAATGTTCTTTATAGATTTCTTTGTATTTATGGACAAGTTTTTTGAGTTCTTCAGCAGGTATTTCTGTATCAGATTCTACTCCGAGTTCTTCTTTTAGTTTTTCTAATTCTTTCTCAAAAAATGTTTTGCTGACATCTTTTACAACATCAGCATACATGTAAATAAAACGACGATATGAATCATAAGCAAATCTTGGGTCATCAGACACCTTTGCCAACCCTTCAACGGAAATATCAGTTAAACCAAGATTCAATACTGTATCCATCATTCCAGGCATGGAAACAATTGATCCACTTCTTACAGAAACTAAAAGGGGATCATTTTCATCTCCCAGTTTCTTCCCCACGGAATTTTCTAATCCTTGTTGTGCTAATTCTATTTGTTCTTCCAACCCTTCAGGGTAGGAGTCGTTATTCGCTAGAAAATGAAGACATGCTTGAGTTGTCACTACGTAACCTGGTGGTACAGGGAGCCCCAAATTTGTCATTTCAGCTAAATTTGCTCCTTTTCCACCTAGCAATGGTTTCATTTCTGCCTTTCCTTCGCTTGTATCTTTATTAAAAAATTTATAGACATATTTTTCTGTCATCGTAAAAGCACCTTTATGTAAATAATTGTTTATTCTAAAAGAACAGCACAATTTGTTTTTTTTAACGTTATGTTTGAACTAAAATTTATTTCCAAAGATAAAACTTAACAAATGGCTACCAATCATATCTTTGTGAAAGATAAACTTATTTTATTGACAAATGATGATGGAATTAAATCTAATGGCTTAAATGCCATAAGAGAAGAGATTGTCAAGATAGCTAAAGTGGTGTGTTTTGCACCTGCTGAAGCTAGTTCAGCTGTATCAAAGGCGCTTACATTCCATAAACCCATACGTTTCTCACAAATAGATTATGAGGATGGTTCAATGGGCTATAGTACAACTGGAGCACCAGCTGATAACATTCTTGTTGGCATCCATGTCTTAAAAAAGAAACCTAACATGGTTGTAAGTGGGATTAATTATGGAGATAATTCTTCAATTCATTCAATTTTAACGAGTGGTACTTGTGCAGCAGCATTTGAAGCAGCTTTCAATAATATCCCAGCCATAGCATTTTCAGCAGATTTATCAGATGATGCACAACTTATTGAACAAAAAGGAATCAATTTTGATAGAATGGCAGAAATATCTCGTATGATTGTTGAGCACACACTGGATATGGAATGGCCACAAGGTTTGGCTTTTCTAAATGTTAATTACCCTACAGAGATTACAGAAGAAACAAAGGTATACATTACGAAACCTGCATTTTATAAATACAATAACTACATGGTAGAGAAGAAAGATCCTCGAAAACTCCCATATTTATGGTTGTGGGGAGAACAGAAAAAATCTTTTCCTGAAAACACTGATACGTGGGCAGTACAAACCATGAAAAGTATTAGCATAACCCCCATAGGATTCAACCTTCACGAAAAATCAAATCAGTCATTCAACTTACTGAAATCGGTTCAAGAAAACATTTCAGATAAGATATGATGTGGTTGTTAACTGTTAATTTATTTCTTTATATACAAATATCCATATATCAAAGTGATAGGTCTTGCCCATCGAATCTCGTGAGTATCAGAATTTTATCGTTCAACGAATTGAAGAATTGGTAGATTCGAGAAAAAGTGTCATTCTAGAATTAGACTGCGGTATGGGTAAGCGTGTTCTAATGTATAGGCTAGTAACTGAAGCGTTCAAGGACAAAAAGGTCGTGGTTTTTCTGCAAACACACTCTTCGCTTGAAGAGACAGCCCATTATTTGGAAAAAGAGTATGGAGGGATAAAAGATTTGGGGGTTGTTAAGAGTGGTTTGAATGCCAATTATCGAAAATACATAATCGAAAAAAATCGTGTAATCTTATCTCTTCCAATTGTTTTTTCTAACACGTTGAAGAAATATCCTGAATTAGCTGAAATCATCGATATTGCTATTATTAATGAAGTGGACCAAATAATCCGACGTGTTTCTCTAAAGAGAGTTTTATGTGTTCCATGGAATAGAATATTGGCACAACTAGATAACACAAAATTTGTAGGTATGAGCGGCACTCTTAGGGATGATCATTTTGTATTAGATAAAGATCAGCTTAAACTAAGAAACGAGTTAAATACTCTGATGGAGTTTATTCCTGAAAGTTCCATTATAACAATTGAAGATTTTATAGGAACAGATTTTAAGGCATATATCAAAGAAACAGAGGTTCACATTCATCCTGTTAAAGATGAAAAAACCTCCCAAATAATACAAATGATTACGGAACAGATTAAAGATTTACGAGAAGAAATATTACAAATTGTAAGTGAAACATCTCCAAGCGAGTTACAACGATTAAAACAAAATTTCTTTCAGAATATTTCGCTAATGTCAGTTGAAACTGATTTGGTCGAAAAACTTAATCGATTATTACTGTTAAGAAAATATGTTTACTCAATGCCAGCAAGTACTTATCCAAATTATCTGATGCGTCATGGTTTCGATAAGAGTATTCTCTCCAATGTACCAAAGATAAGTGGAAAAGAATTAGAGGTGTTAAAAATAGTTAAGAATCGTACAAAAGTGACTATTCTTTGTTCGTTCTTATCTACAGTTGGTTCTCTTTCTCAGCTTCTTAAGAGAGAAGGTGTTACAACTTTTGAGGTTACAGGTAAATCAAGGAATAAAAGTGATATAATTGAGAAATTTAAAAGCGCCAAAGAACGATCAGTGCTCATTTTATCACCCATTGGAGAAAGAGATATAGACATCCCTCAAACAGAGTTAATTATAGTATACGATTTAGTGAATTCTCCAAAAACAGTCTATCAGAAAATGAAACGTAGTAGAGGAGGAGAGGTGTTTCTATTGTTTTATGAAAATACATCTGAACAAGAGAAAGTGAAGCGAGTAGTAAGTGAAATAGCTGTGCGCTATCCTTGGTCGCTAATTTTTTACTCTGATAAATGAGAATATGACTCTTTTTGTGGTCTTGATTCATAATCTTTTTAATCTATCAAAAATGCCCGTAAATGCAAGGATATCGCAATTTTTAGTCTTCCATGGGTGTTTAAATGGTCAAAAAGAAGAGTAGTTCAAATACCAATAGTCGTTGGGTTTTAGTTAACGCGATGTTTGATGAGTTAGGATTAGTTCGTCAACATCTTGATTCTTTCAATGAATTTCTAGAGAAGAGATTACAATCAGTTATCAAAGAGATTAAAACAATTGAACCCGAAGATTCTGAATTTTATGTAAGATTAGATAAAGTTGAGGTTGAAGAGCCAACCATTCGTGAAGCTGATGGTTCACAGAGTTCTGTTTATCCAATGGAAGCAAGGATTCGTAACCTAACCTATGCTTCAAGGTTAAATCTGCATATGACACCAATTCGGAAAGGATCTGACGATGGTGTAGAAGTTCCTTTGGAACCAATTAGCGTTTTTATTGGGTATCTACCCATTATGTTGAAATCCAATAAATGTCAGCTGTTTAATCGCTCTCCGGAATCTCTAATTAAACTAGGAGAAGATCCTAGAGATCCCGGTGGTTACTTCTTAGTAAATGGTAGTGAACGTGTTATTGTAACTCAAGAAGATTTAGCACCAAATCGCATTCTTATAGACAAACTCAAGAGCAAGGGGAATGTGACAAGTGAAGCTAAAGTGTTCAGCGTTATACATGGCTTTCGAGCTCCCGTTACCGTCGAGCACACAAATGATGGTCAATTAAGAGTAAGCTTTCCAAGTATGCCCAGAAAAATATCTCTCATACTTCTAATGCGAGCTCTTGGAATAGAAAGAGATGACATGATTGCAATGGCAATAAGTCCTACACCAGAACTTCGATCCCGTGTTATGTCAATTTTAATGAGAGAATCTTCGGAGATAGATACTACAGAAGAATCTCTTGATTATATTGGGAAAAGAGTAGCTGTAGGGCAAACAAAAGAATATCGTATTAATCGTGCTATGCAAGTATTAGATAAATATCTTCTTCCTCATCTTGGAAGCGACGAAGAATCTAGATTAAAGAAAGCATTCTTTCTTGCCCGTATGGCTCAAAGATTACTTGAATTAGAAGCTGGTGTTAGACATAAAGACGACAAGGATCATTATGCAAATAAACGGTTAAAGTTAGCTGGAGATTTATTACTCATGCTATATAGAGTAGCTTTTCATGCACTATGTCGCGATATCAAATACCAATTAGAAAGAGTAACCGTTAGAGGTCGAAAACCTAATTTGAAAACAGCTGTTCGAGCTGATTTAATTACTGAAAGATTAAGGCATGCACTAGCAACCGGCAATTGGACAGGTGGAAAATCAGGAGTCAGCCAATTACTTGATAGAACAAATTACATGTCAGCCTTAAGCCATTTGCGAAGAGTAGTTAGTCCTTTGAGTAGAAGTCAACCTCATTTTGAAGCTCGAGATCTTCATCCAACACATTTTGGTAAGATATGTCCCAATGAAACACCAGAAGGACCAAATTGTGGTTTAGTGAAAAATCTAGCTCTTCAAGCATATATCAGCGTAGGATTGCAAGAAAAAGATATTGAGAAAAAACTCATAGATGATTTAGGATTAAATATTATTAAACCTCAGGACTTAGCAGAACCAACTTCTCCGCTAGCAAAACTAGTAGCTAATCCAAACTACTACAAGGTTTTCTTGAATGGCAGTTTTCTAGGCGCTGTTGAAAAAGGAGAAGAATTCATACAAAGACTTATTGATAAACGAAGACAAGGGGACATACACCACGAAGTTAACATCGGATATTATGATGATACAAAAGAAATCATGATCAATTGTGATGCAGGACGAGTTCGTCGTCCATTGATAATTACTGAAGATGGTAACTCAAAACTAACAAAAGAGATGATCAATTGGATTACTAGTAACAAATGGTCTTGGTCAGATCTCCTTCGAAATCAAGTTATTGAATACGTGGATGCTGAAGAAGAAGAGAATTTATTTATTGCAATTGATGAAAATTCACTTGTTTCAGATAACACCCATATGGAGATTACACCTAGTACAATTCTAGGAATTTGTGCATCTCTTATTCCTTATCCTGAACATAATCGTTCAGATAGAAATGTCTATGAAGCTGGAATGGCAAAACAAGCACTCGGTATCTTCTCTGCAAATTTCAGATATAGAATGGATACAAGAGCCCATATTCTACATTATCCTCAAAAACCATTAGTTAAAACCCATGGAATGGATGTAATCAACTTTGAAAAAAGACCAGCAGGTCAAAACTTCATTGTTTCAATTCTATCTTATGAAGGGTATAACATGGAAGATGCTTTACTGATAAACAAAGCAGCTATTGAGAGGGGACTGGGAAGAAGTACATTCTACAGGACATATGATGCTGAAGAGCGTAAATATCCAAATGGACAAGAAGACACATTTGAAATTCCAGATGATACTGTTAGAGGGTATAAGGATGAATCTCAATATGTACATCTTGGTGAAGACGGTGTTATTGAACCTGAAATTAGTGTTGAAGGAAGTAGAGGAGAAGTATTAATTGGTAGAACAAGTCCTCCCAGATTTCTGGAAGAATATACCGAATTTGATGTTCCTCCTCAAAACAGAAGAGAAACTAGTAAAGCCATGAGACATGGAGAAAAGGGGATATCTGATGTTGTTGTACTTACAGACACTAATGAAGGAAATCGTCTTGTGAAGGTCAGAGTTAGATCCGAAAGAATCCCTGAAATTGGAGATAAATTTGCATCCAGACATGGACAAAAGGGAGTTATAGGACTAATCGTACCTCAAGAAGATATGCCTTTCACTGAATCTGGTATTGTCCCAGACATCATCATCAATCCACATGCAGTCCCATCAAGAATGACAATAGGAATGTTAATGGAATTACTTGCAGGTAAAATTGCAGCTCAAAGGGGATCCGCAATATATGGTACAGCTTTCAGTCAAACCAAACTTGATGATCTTCATGATGCATTAAAAGAGATAGGTATGTATCCCTATGGAAGAGAAGTAATGTATGATGGAAAAACAGGAAAAAGATTAGAAGGTAACATATTCGTAGGCTCTCAATTCTACCAGAAACTGCATCATTTAGTTCAAGACAAAATACACGCAAGAGCAAGAGGACCTATACAAATGCTCACAAGGCAACCTACAGAAGGTAGAGCAAGAGAAGGGGGTCTAAGATTTGGAGAGATGGAAAGAGATTGTCTTATAGGTCATGGAACATCTATTCTTCTAAAAGAAAGATTACTTGACGAATCTGATAAAACTGATGCTCTTATCTGTTCCAGATGTGGCTTTTTAGCAATGTATGATAGAAACAGAGATCGATACCATTGTCCTATTTGTAAAGAAGAAACAACTGTTGCTAAAGTTGTAATAAGCTATGCTTTCAAGTTATTACTGCAAGAACTAATGAGTTTAGGTATAGCTCCTCACATTGAATTAGAAGATATTGCATAAATACTTCTTTCTTCATTTATTTTTTATTCTTTGTTCTAATATTTGATTGTACTCGTCACTAGATAGATACCTAGTGTTGAAAACTTCAAGTTTCTCTCCAATAATTTTGGCTAGAAGATGATAGCATAAAGTTTTTTGTCCTTTCCTCAACACACGAAACTGGAAATCTGTGCATTCACAAAAACTATTTTCTATTACGATGTAAGTCGTACTTCTACCTTTAACTTCCCAAATACTAATGTCTTCATCTAAAATTAGTTTTTGTAAATTATTTTCTTTGAGTACTTTGACAGCGTTTTCTCCCCTTGAATTAAAAACAGATAGGATTTCATTTTCCAAAACTTCTGTTAGACTCTTCTCTTTCCCAATTATAGCTAATAATTCTGCTAATTTCTTTTCATCAAAAGAAGAGGCCATGTGAATTAACCTAGATTCCTTCCTATTTTAATTTTTCTTGAAAATAGAAAAATCAAAAGTTGATGTATATTAAGTGATAATGAGTGAAAAAATCTTCTCTCTCATTGTTTAATCATTACATCAACTATATCAAATTGTCTTAAAACAAGATTTTTGACCTTGTTTATGTTTTTTCCATTTCTCCCTATAGCTCGACCCTTGTCTCTATTATCCACTTCTACTGTCGCAACCCTGCCATTTTTTCGATCCAATAATATCACGGTCCTAGTAACAATAGGTAAGAAACAGTTTCGTATAAATTTAGCAGGATCCAAAGAATATTCAATTATTTCCACATCTTTTGCTATTAATTCTTTTAGTCTATTAATATTGGTTCCTCGCTTTCCAATGGCTAGACCTGCATGTCCCTCTGAAACTACAAAAGTAACTTTGTTATCTTCTTCGTCGATTAGACAGTCTTTAATAATCACATTAACAATTCCTTGGAAAATTGTAATGAATTGCATTTCTGTTTGAGATAGTTTGACTGCTGGCATGTTATTCATCCATTTTGTAAAACTTAATTCTATGTTTTATCTAGTTTAAATTGTTTTACTGGTCTTTATAAATTTATTAGTGGCCCTTACTTTTTCTTTATGGCATGCACTATTTAAAGATATGTAGAATCTTGGTCTTTACCAAGCCTAACATGGAAAGTTCTCTCATTTTAAATGTACAATGTAAAGAAAATCTAAAGGAAAAAATAAATTCACCTTCTACTATTTTTTCTCAATTGCTTTTAGAATATCGCTGTCACCCAGTTCAAATATTGTCATTGCTGCAACAAAGTGTGGTCTTCCACATATTCCTCCAAGATCAAGTGAGGAACCTAAATATTCGAGCACAGGTACTTCAGATAAAGATGCGTATCTTGTGATATCTTCTCTTAAATCGTCGGGAATGTTCTTTGCGATTATAACTAACTTAGCTTGTTTATTTAATAGAGCGTCTTTAGCTGAGTCTACGCCATAGGAAACTTTTCCAGTATCTACAGCTATTCTAATGCTTCTGTTCAAATCCATTAATTGTCACCAGTATATCTGTTTGGTGTTGTTTCAATACCTAAATTATTAAAGATTTTTACTTTTGAGAATAATTTTTCAGATACTCAAAATATAAGAAATAACAAAATGTTCATATGCTGGAATTAAACTTCCATGGCTCCAGAAAATAGAACATCCCAAGCTTTGCTCCAGCGATCTGGATGGGCTACATCAATCCAGAAAACGTTCTTTGGGCATATATACCCCTGTAGTTTTCTATCTTTAATTAGAGCAGGAATAATGTCACTTGAAATGGATTTTCCTTCAGAATCAACCAAATAATCCATTATATCAGGTTCAAAAACATATATTCCTGTATTAATATACCCACTTTGTTGGGCTTTAGTTGGTGATTCCTCAAATTTAGTGATTCTATTGTTTACTTGGTCATCCATATAGAATACACCATAATCTACAAATATTCCTTTATCACTAGCTTTTCCCATCAATTGATAATAATCATTAACACCCACTCCGCACATAGTGGCAATGTTTTCTTTTCTTTGGTTCTTATGGAAATCAATAATATGCGATAAATTGATATCTGTAAGAATATCAGAATTCATAACAAGAAAAGTTCCTGAAACTAAATTTTTTGCATTGTGGATTGCGCCAGCAGTATCCAACTTAGTTGATTCACTTACATAACTTATGTCTAGTCCATTCCAATTTTGTCCAAAATGTTTCATTATTCTATCTCCCAGTTTTCCAATTAGAAGCACAACATCAGTTATTCCGCTATTTGATATCAGTTCTAAGTTGTACTCAAGAAGGGGTTTGTATCCAACGGGAATCATTGCTTTTGGTATTGCTTCTGTTAAAGGTTTCAATCTAGCCCCCTCTCCTCCAGCAAGAATGAAGGCTTTAATTTTTCTGAGCTCAAATTCCTTTTCGATAAGTTTGATTAGAAAATCCTTAATTGAGCCTTGCCCTTTCTTATCTTTTATTGCTTTCCATATTCTTTCCGGGAACTCAACTGTAAATTTATGAACCATTAATTCCACCTTTAGTAGAAGAGATAATTTCTCTAGTATTTCTCAACGATTCTTTTTAGGAGTGACCCTTTATTTGTTTTTTGTGTAAGTAGAGTTCAAAAAGAAGTTAGAGATGAATGATTCTGTGCAGATGTACATCTAACCAATAGGTTTTTTTAATTTAAACTCGAAGCAGTATTAATTCCATTGTAAATGGGTGAATCATCTGTCTAATAGAATCTCAGAAACAAAGTATGCTCTAGACCGATTATTAACTCGTCAAAAAGTTGCAGAGAAATATAATCTGTCACTGGATCAGATACTTGATTTAAGTACTGGTGACAATTTGTTCATACCACCTAGCCTAATTCAAAAAATTATTATTAAAGAGATTCAATCAATAGATCCCCGAGAACAGTATCCAATAGACTACTTATCCCTCATTGAAGAGATTTCTAGATTTTTAGGTGTTGAAACCTCTTCTGTTTATCCAGGTTTAACACATAACCAATTAATTCAAAGGATTATTAGAGTTACCACAAAACAAAATGACACTATTTCTTTAATAATTCCAGATAAGGATATCTATCACCAAATTGCTAAAAATCAACAATTAAACATTCTTACAACAGAATTAACATCAGATTATGAACTTGACATTGATCTCATCTTAGAGCAAATAAAAAACGAAGATTCAAAAGCAATAGTGTTCTCTTCTCCTCATTACCCAACCGCAAATCAGTTGAAGGAAGAAGATGTTCTGACATTGGCTAGGGAAACAGAGATTCCTCTAATAGTTGATGAATCCTATGTTGAATTCGGTAAATATTCACTAGTAAACCAAATACAAAATTTTGATAATTTAACTGTTGTTAGATCTTTTTCAAAAGCTTGGGGGTTAGGAGCATTTTCTTCTGCCTTTTTGGTTTCAAATGTAAGGAACATTGAAGTTCTAAAGGAAAATTACATCATAGAAGAAATTCCACCAATTCACCTTTTAGCAACAAATTATATACTTCAGGCACCCTACAGGTTTGTTGAATTAATTAACAATTTCATTACTGAACGTAAAAGAGTTATAGAGCATCTTCGTATGTTGAACGGACTTAAAATTCACAGAAGTGATACAAACTTCCTCCTAATTCAATTCAAGAAAAACATTAAAGATTTATATGAACAACTTTGTAGCAAAGGCATAATTATTCAAACATTCGAAAAACATCCGCCATTCAAAGATAGCGAGAAATCTTTTTTAGTAACTCTTGGAGATTCAGAAATCAATGATAAGTTGATTATGGCAATTGTAGAGATATTAGAATCTATACTTTAGAGATACTAATTTTCAAAATATTAACTCTTGATTTTCTTTTTCTTATAAAACCGTTTTAATTTATTACCACATTCAGGACACAATTCAATTTTTTCTTTGAATGTGTTAGAACAGCCTATACACTTCCAGAAATAAGTTCTTCTAGTTTTAATTTTAAAAGAGAATGTTTCAACTTTTATACCAAGGAAAGAACACAAATTCTGAACTGCGTTATCATCACTTATAACATAAGACCCGGGAAAATCAAGAGCGGTAGCAACAACATGAATATCTGTTTTCGACAAAGAAGAAATGTCTCCTGATGATTTTGCTTTTTCTTTTACAGTCATTAATGAGTGTTCTGAAGGCGATGTATAAACAAGTCGTTTATCAGCATCCATGACTTCTAATACTGCTTTAGCTTGAAAGGATTTTATTTCAGATCTGAGGATATCAGGAATTATAAGATAAGAATCCTCATTTACAATTTTGTCGTTTGGAAAAAAATGCATAATTGCTGTAGAATCAATTATGTAAACTCTTTTTTCTTGCTTGTCCTTATTCATCAAAATCATCAGGATCGTATTTTAGTAGTTTGTCTTTTACTCGTTCTACATAACTATCTGAAAACCTTAAGAAGCCAATCTTATCGGTTGATTTTTGAACAGTTATAGATTCACCATGTCCAAGGCTGTAATAAGTTGCACCATCGACTATTACATGACCCGCTCTATAATTACTCAGATTTGTTATAATTAGTTCAACATCTGATGAAATGACTAGAGGTACAATTCTTCTAGAAAAAGGACAGATAGGTACCAGACTAAAGGCATCAACATTTGGCATTATTAGAGAGCCACCAGCTGAGAGAGAATATGCACTAGATCCCACACAGGTTGAGATAACTAATCCGTCTCCGTTTACTGTGTACAGATACTTGTCATTCACTTGAACTTTAAGAGAGATAATTTGACCTATTTTATCTGAAGTAACAACAACATCATTGGCAGCAGAAATTGTAGGAAAGGCTTTCGTTGAAACAGCCAAAGCAGAATAAAATTCAGTGAAAAAATCATTTCGCTCTATTTTGTCTAAGGCTTCATCTAGCTCTTCAGGTTTTATTTCACTTAGAAAACCAACTCGTCCACAATTAATCCCCAAAATTGGAATGTTTTTCCAATTCTTGAATGTCTTTAATATGGTTCCATCCCCGCCATAAACCAAAATAAGTTCAACCGTTATCTCTGAACAAACTGGATCTACATCAACCATCCTCTCAGCAAGAAAAGAATCAGGAAACACATTAAAACCTCTTTCTTTAAGTCTATCATATGCTGAAAGCGCGATTTTTTTTACTTTTTCCTGACTTGAACTCGTTATCAGAATACAAGAATCTTTAGAAACCAATAGGCATCATTTCTAAAGAAAAAATAGGAATTAAAAATAATTCGGTTTTAACTCTTTGATTTTTGAAGTTTTGCTATGAAATAACCTAGAGTTTTATCTATACCAGGAATAAATCTCTGAACAGGAAAAGTGAAATCAGCAATCGATATTTCTGTTTTTGAAAAAACAAAGTTTTGTTCAACAACCCTATAATCCATGTTTTCAACTGCATGATGTATAATTTCTTCATTTTCTTCTTTTGTAACTGTACAGGTTGAATAAACAATTGTACCATTATCTTTCAGCAATTCATCACATGCAAATAATATGGCTTTCTGATACTGTGCAATTGATTTTATTGTTTTAACATCAACATTGTGAATTAAACGAGGTCTTAATCCAAGGGAAGAACAGGGAGGGTCAATGAGTATTTTATCAAACTTAACGTTCCATTTCTTACTTAGTTCTATTATATTTCCAGTATATGCAGTGATGTTCGATGTTTTGTATTTCCTAATTTTGCTCTTAATCTTTTCAATTCTCCTTTTAGATCTATCCACCGCTATAATCTGAGCTTGATCCTCTGTAAGCTCACTCAAGTGAAAAGTTTTGTTTCCAGGTGCAGCACAACAATCAAGAATCTTATCCTCTGGCTTAGGATCAAGATTAATACTTGCTAAATATGCAGGAATACTCTGAAAATACATTGGAGTATCTCTATCATTTAATAATTCAAGGTTGGGAACGATATAAGGGGAAAGAATATTCCTTGCTGCGATCCCCTGGTTTTCCATTAACATTTGATTGTGACTCATCGTTGCTTCAGCTCTAGCAACCAATATGTTTTTTTGATTAAGAATATTAACAACATCCCCCACCTTAACTCGATTTGCCCTCTTTACACCTGGAACAAATAAATCAGCTCCCTGGTATATCATCTCAGCTGCTCTATTATCAACAATTATTTCTTTTGAACCTTCTAAATGTGTTAACTCGAATGGTCCCTTTGGAGTGGTGATAATTAGATTATCAAAAATTTTATGTTGATGTGCATCAAAACCGTTCAATTTAAGATTATCGAGGATTTCACTTACTCTAGAAATATCTCTATATACATGAAGACTATATTCTTCCATTGGTGTTATGATTTTCTGAAGGTATTTCTTAGAAACTTCATTTCCAAGAAGAATTTCTAGATATCTCTTCAACTCCTCAGAGATTATTGGTATTATTGATGACATTGTTTAATCAATCATTTTCTAAATTGTTATTAGAATCGTTCATAATTCTGATATTCAAATAAATATCAAGTTAAAAATTGTTTTGATTTTATAACTTGGTGCGGGGAGGGAGATTCGAACTCCCGGACCACTAAGGACTAGAACCTGAATCTAGCGCCTTTGACCACTCGGCAATCCCCGCTAAAGTATCTGGATTTTCTATCGTTTTTTTTCCAACAAGATATTTAAATCATTGTATCTTATGTCTTTTATATTCAGAGGATGCAATGACTTATGAGTTTAAGACCTTATATAGAGATACTCAAACAATCTAATTTAATAATTGAGGTTCACGATGAAGTTAAATTTGAATATGGTGTTACTGAACATCTACAAACAAACAAAGATAAAGCAGTTATGTTTTATAATATAGAGGGGTCTCATTTTTCTCTATTAGGAAATTGTCTCTCTTCTCGTGAACAGCTTAAACTGGTTTTAGATGAACAAGAGAACTACTATGGCTTCTTTCAACAAGCGCTACTCAATCCTAAAGAACCATCGATGACTGAGACTAGTCTCACTTTTTCTAACAAGAAGCGAGTAAATTTCTCACGTCTACCTATTCCGAAATTCTTTCCTAGTGATGGAGGAAGGTATCTTTCATCTGGTATTGTTTTTGCAAAATTTCCCGGAACTGATGCTCCCAATATGAGCATCCATCGAATTATGATCCTTGATGATCAGAGAGGAGCTATGCGAATTGTTCCCAGAGATTTACATAAAATCTTTCTAGAAAATAAGAAGAATGGTTTGGATACCCCGATTGCTGTTGTAAATGGCTATCACCCCATTCTAGCATTAGCAGCTTCTTCTCCTACTCCCCTAAATCAATCAGAATTAGCTGTAGCTAACTCACTTATGGGAGGTAAACTTTCAACTGTGAAAACGCCCCGTTATAACATTACTGTTCCCTCTGATATTGAATTCATTTTAGAAGGGAAAATTCTAGCAGACGAAGAGATAAAAGAAGGCCCTTTTGTTGACATTACTGGTACCTATGATGATATCCGAATTCAACCTATTGTTCAATTTGAGGATATGTTGTATCGGGATGAACCAATCTTTCAGACCATTTTACCTGCGTATGAGGAACATTTTATCCTTATGGGTTTTCCAAGAGAAGCAGAAATTCATAACAAAGTAAGCCAAGTTGTCCCAAAAGTACATGGAGTTTATTTAACACCAAGTGGATGCGGATGGTTAAACTGCGTTATTTCTGTATCAATTGAGAATGACAGGGATGCTAAAAAAGTAGGTTTGACAGCTTTCGAAGCGCATCCCTCATTGAAATGGTGTACAGTTGTAGATGAAGATATAGATATACGTAATAGTGCGGCTGTTGAATGGGCGAGGATTACTAGAGCTGGAACCAACGATATTATTACACTTGAAAAAATGAGAGGTTCATCTCTTGATCCTTCACGGAATAGAAAAGATAATACTTCAATCAAGGTAATAGTTGATGCGACAAAGAAGAAAGATAAAACTGGATACGAAAGAGTTATACCTTTTTGATTAGTGATTTTCTTTTAATCCTAGTATTTCCATTTTTTTAAGACCGCGTTAGAAATACTAAAATCTTACCACGCAAATTGTTTTATGTGTGGTAAGATATGTTGAATCACGATTTTGTGCAATAGTGCATTTGAAAAAACATTTAAAGAAAACAGTTTGTATTCTTTTGAGGATTACATATGAATTTAATGAATGATTTAGCTAATTCCGACCCAGAAGTAGCTGATATGCTTCTGAGGGAATTAAAGCGTCAAGAAGAAGGCATTGAACTTATTCCATCTGAAAACTATACCTATCGATCTGTTCTTCAAGCAATGGGTAGTGTTTTAACAAATAAATACTCTGAAGGTTACCCTAAGAAAAGATATTATGGTGGGAATGAAATTGTTGATGAAGTTGAGATATTAGCCATAGAACGTGCCAAGAAACTCTTTGGTTGCGAGCATGTTAATGTTCAACCCTACTCCGGTTCCCCTGCAAATCAAGCAGTTTTCTTTGCTTTGCTAAGCCTTAAAGATAAATTTCTAGGTTTCAGCCTCACATCTGGAGGCCACCTTACTCATGGAAGTCATGTAAACTTCTCAGGCAAAAATTATGTTTGTATTAGCTATGATGTTGATAAAGAGACAGAGATGTTAGACATGGCTGTTATTCACGAGTTAGCTAAAAAGGAAAAACCAAAGATGGTCATATCGGGTTTAACAGCATACCCTAGAAAAATAGATTTCAAAGCATTTCAAGAAATTGCAGAAGAAGTTGATGCCTATCAACTTGCAGACATTTCGCACATTTCTGGTCTGGTAGTAGGTGGAGCACACTCTAGTCCAGTTCCTTATGCTGATGTTGTAACAACTACAACTCATAAAAGTCTTAGAGGACCCCGTGGTGCAATTATAATGAGTAAAATGGAAGATAGGCTACATGAGATTCATCATCCTGAGAAAAAAACAAAAGCTGGAGAACCATTTAGTTTAGCAAGATTAATAGATTCCGCTGTGTTTCCTGGATTACAAGGTGGACCGCATGATCATTCTACAGCTGCAAGAGCTGTTGCATTTGCTGAGGCTCTTAAACCTGAGTTTAAGGATTACGCAAAACAAATTGTGAAAAATGCTAAAGCTTTGGCTGAAGAATTAATGGCTCTTGATACAAAGCTAGTTACAAATGGAACTGACAACCATCTGATTCTCATTGATTTACGTCCTGAAGATTTAATTGGAAAAGGTGGACCAATCCAAAATGCTCTAGATGAAGCAGGTATAACAGTTAACAAAAATACGGTTCCGTATGAACCATCCAGTCCCTTCCATCCATCAGGGCTTAGACTAGGGACACCGGCTATAACTTCAAGAGGAATGAAAGAATCAGAAATGAAAGTAATCGCTGAGGGCATATCAAAGGTCATTAAATCAAAGGGAGACGCTGAAGTAAGCGAAAAAGTCAGAGAAAACATTCTTGAACTTACAAAGCAGTTCCCACTTTATCCAGGGTTATCAATTTTGAAATAATTATCGAAAACTACCCTTTTTTCCATTTTTTTAATTCAATTAAACATCTAATTCTCGTTTTTATTATCGAAAAAAGTCGTCTCAATTCTCTGCAAAAGCTCTACGATTAATTCATTATCAATATCTTCTATACTCAACGAAATCAGAACTAATTTCTGAAGTTTTGTGGCTAATCTTTCACCTATTATTTTTGCATAATGTTCATTCTTTGCTCCAGTAATATAAAGTGTTGAAGCAGGCATTATGGAA
Source organism: Candidatus Heimdallarchaeota archaeon (assembly GCA_030611665.1). Taxonomy (GTDB): domain Archaea; phylum Asgardarchaeota; class Heimdallarchaeia; order Heimdallarchaeales; family Heimdallarchaeaceae; genus UBA460. The sequence goes on from JAUWPI010000014.1 coordinate 24,032, forward strand.
GTACCAGGAACTGAAACACCAAAAGTTCCTATCCGTGGAGTCTCCTCGTAAATGAATAAAGCAATTGCATTTTCAAAAGAAGTTAATGTTAATTCAAATTTCCTTTCTTCAATCTCAAAGGATTTTGATTTGGTTATTTCACTCATTATCTTTACAAATATGATTATAACTATTAATCTTATCTCTGAAAAAAGGATAATTAGTGATGGAATCTGTTTATCTACTCTATACAGAAACCTGTCTCACCTATTGTATTATAATTTGCATAATAATCTCTTAAACATTCTAGTTTCTCTTCATTTTTCTTAGCCAATTTTAGTTCAAAAGCAAGCAATAGGTTACTAGCTAGCATACAAACAGTTGCTGGACCACTACCCCCAGGAACTGGAGAGATATAACTTACTGTTTCTAAAAGATCATCATAATCCACATCCCCCATCATTTTACCATCTTCAAAATTTATTCCTACATCTACTACAATGGCTCCATCCTTTATCATGCCTTTCTTAATCAAATGAGGTCGCCCTACTGCAGCAATAAGTATATCTGCTTGTTTTGTATACTTTTCAAGAGGTTTTGACCTTGAATGACATACTGTAACTGTTGCATTTTCCTTAAGTAAAAGATGTGCTAAAGGTTTGCCAACAATCATGCTTCTTCCAACAACCACAATGTGTTTACCTTCAATTGGGATTTTATAGAATTTCAACAAAGCCAAAACTCCTAAAGCTGTAGCTGGAACTAAATGGGGCAAGGATTTAGCCCAAGCATATACATTACCTGGAGATAGACCTTCAACGTCCTTACTGGGGGTAATGCTTTCACTGATTGTATCTTCATCAATGTGAGAAGGAAGAGGTACTTGCACTAATATTCCATCTATTTGATTATCATGATTCTGTTTATCGATAAATGTTAAGAGTTCTTCTTCAGTAGTTGCTTCAGGTAAACGAAATACTTCTGATTCGACACACAATTTAGCAAAAAATTTCGCCTTAAGTTTAAGATATGATTCCGAAGCAGGACTCTCTCCAACTAGTATAGTTGACAATTTTGGTGCTTTTTTATAAATCTCAGCAAATGTTTCACAACGAGGTTTTAACACTTTATTCAAATACTCTTCCGCAAATAATCTGCCATCGATTTTTTTTGACTTTAATTCATTAAAACTCATTTTTTCACTTAATGTTCATACGTTTCTAAAACCACTTAATAAATTCTAAGTAGTTACAGAATTTATCTGTTCTAATTAATAAAATCAATTAAATCCAAAAATGGGTTAGAGTTGCAAAACTGGTTGAGAATCAAAAGATTTTTATCAAATCGCTAAGGTCGAGGAATAAGGTTAGCTACATTATGTTAAATCAGTGTAGAGATTCAAAGGTTTTTGGAGATTAAAAATGAGCTCAGAAAGCTACAAATCAATATCTGGAATCCGATTTGGACTTCTAGATCCAGATACTATCAGAAAATTATCAGTTGAACGTATTATTACACCTGATACTTATGATGCTGATGGGACACCTATTACCTCCGGTTTAATGGATGGTCTTTTAGGCACAATTGATCCTGGTCAGAGGTGCAAGACTTGTGGAGCTAGAGTAGGAGGATGTCCTGGTCACTTCGGTCATATAGAGTTATCTCGACCTGTTATTCATGTTGGTTTTAATAAACTCCTTTACAAGGTTCTACGTGCAACATGTCGGTCATGTCACAAAATTTTACTTGACCCAGAAGAAATTATAGAAATTTCTGGAAAAATGGATGAATACGAGGAACAATGGGGAGTACCTGATTATGATTTGGTAGAAGAAATCATGAAAAAAGCAGCAAAGAAAAATGCTTGTCCTTATTGCAATGAACCTCAGAATAAAATTAGACTTGAAAAACCAACAACCTATTTCGAAGAAATCGAAACGGAAACAGGTCAAAAACAAACAAATAAATTATCCCCACTTGATATTCATAGTTGGTTTAAAGATATTTCAAATGAAGATTGTAGACTTATGGGTATTAAACCAAGCGTTGCAAGACCTGAATGGACGATACTCTGGGTTTTACCAGTGCCTCCAGTAAGTGTCAGACCAAGCATTACTCTTGAGAATGGTATTAGATCTGAAGACGATTTAACTCACAAACTTGTGGATATTATTAGAATTAATCAACGATTATTAGAGAATCGTGAAGCTGGTGCCCCACAACTCATTGTAGAAGATTTATGGGAACTATTACAATATCATGTAAGCACTTATTTTGATAATGAAATTAGCGGTATTCCTCCTGCAAGACATAGAAGTGGTAGAGCATTGAGAACAATCACACAGAGATTGAAAGGTAAAGAAGGGAGATTTAGAGCTAACCTTAGCGGAAAAAGAGTAGATTTTAGTGCGAGAACTGTTATCAGTCCCGATCCTTTGCTTAGTATTAATGAAGTAGGAGTTCCCAAAGATATAGCAGAAATATTAACCGTTCCTGAAAGAATAACGGAATGGAATATTGAAGAGATGAAAGAACTTGTAATGAAAGGACCTCGTACATTCCCAGGTGTAAATTACATAATTCGACCTGATGGACGAAGAGTTGACTTGCGATATGCAAGAAACTTACAAGCTGTTGCCGATTCTCTTCAACCTGAATTCATAATTGAAAGACATTTACGAAATGGAGACGTCGTTCTTTTTAACAGACAACCAAGTCTACATAGAATGAGTATTATGGCTCATGAAGTAAAGGTTGTTCCATATAAAACCTTCAGACTGACTCTTCCAGTATGCAGACCATATAATGCAGATTTTGACGGAGATGAAATGAATCTTCATGTTCCACAAAGTGAAGAAGCTCAGGCTGAGGCTCGTATTTTGATGAGGGTTCAGGAACAAATAAGCACTCCAAGATATGGAGGACCAATTATTGGAGCTATTCAAGACTTTATCACAAGTGGATACTACCTAACCCGAAAAGATGCTAAATATTCAAAGGGTGAAGCAGCTCAGTTAATTACTGCTGCAGGATTAGAAGAACTTCCTAAACCTGACCAAAAGGGCGAGAATGGTGAACCAATGTGGAGTGGAAAAACGCTATTCAGTGCGCTTCTTCCGGACACGTTTAACTTCACAATGTACAATAACCTTTGTGAAAAGCGTGAAACATGTAAGAAGGTAAAATGTGAAATAGAGGGCTATGTTCTGATTAGAGATGGAGTCTTAGTTTCCGGTATTATTGATAAAAAAGCCTTGGGTGCAGAAGTTCCAGATAGTGTTCTTCATAGAATACTGAAAGAGTATGGTGCGGATGTTACTAGAGGTTTTCTTGATAATGTTACTCGGATGTTACTAACCAATATTACACTTAGAGGGTTTAGTTTGAGTGGTAGTGACATTAACATTCCAAAAGACGCTGAAAAAAGAATCAGTGAAATTCTAGGGAAAGCAAAGAAAGACGTTCAAAATATTATTAAAAAATATGAAGATGGAACTCTTGAACGCCAAGCAGGTCGTACTGAAGAAGAAACTTTAGAAGCAAGAATAATGGAAATTTTAGCAAAAGCAAGAACCGATGCCTCAGATGTAGGAGCAAATTATCTTAATCCAGAAAATGAAGCCTTAATCATGGCAAAAACTGGAGCTAGAGGAAATATGTTAAATCTTGGACAAATGAGTTCTTGTGTTGGACAACAAGCTGTCCGAGGTCAAAGAATCCATCGGGGTTACAGAGATAGAGTTCTTCCCTTCTTTAAGCGAGGAGATCTCTCTGCTGAAGCACATGGTTTCGTTGATAGTAGTTTTAGAAGTGGTTTAAATCCAATTGAATTTTTTATGCACGCTGCAGGTGGAAGAGAAGGATTAGTTGATACAGCTGTTCGTACATCCCAGAGTGGATATATGCAAAGAAGACTGGTAAATGCACTACAAGATATATCGTCAAGTTATGATAAAACTGTTCGAAACGCCACAGGTGAGATTGTTCAATTCTTGTATGGAGAGGACAATGTTGATCCAGCTAAAAGTGATCATGGTAAAGCTGTAAATGTTTCTATTATCGTAAACAAGATCTTAGAAACGCATCCAGAGGAAATTGAAACAGAGGAGGAAGATTAAATGGCACAAATACTGAATAAAGACCAAATTGAAAATCGGTTGAATGTATTTTTGAAGAAGAACCTTGTTCCAGATTCAATTGTTGAGGAGTTGAGAAAGGAATTAAAAGGTAAGAGAGTGAGCAAAAATCAACTTGAGGAGATAATTACAGAAATTGTTAACAGTTATGAGTTTGCTCAAATTGACCCTGGTAGTGCGGTAGGAACAGTCGCTGCTCAATCTATCGGAGAACCTGGAACACAAATGACCCTTCAAACATTCCATTATTCTGGTGTTGCAGAGATGTCTGTTTTACGAGGATTGCCTCGTCTTATTGAAATTCTCGACGCCCGAAAAAATCCAAGCACTCCAACAATGTTAATCTATCTTGACCAACACGCTGAGAAAGAGGAAGAATTAGCAAAACAGGTTTCTAGAAGAATTGAACTTACAACTGTCAATAAAGTTGCCCAAAGTATCATTCATAGTTTTTCAGAGGGAACAATAAGAATCAGATTAGATGAAACACTCCTAAAAGACAAGGGAATTGAACCACAAACAGTCGTTAAGAAGATACAATTACGACGAAAAGAGTGTAAAGTTGAAATTGACCCAGAAGAAGAAAATATGATTATTATTGCACCCCTTAAAGAGTTAAAATTCTCTGATTTACCTAAACTTGCAGAAAAAGTTCGTGAAATTCCAATAAAAGGTATAAAAAACGTATCTCGCGTTGTTGTGATGAAAGATAGAGAAGGTAAATATTTCTTGCAAAGTGAAGGGAGTAATTTCAGTGAACTACTTCGTATCCCTGGTGTAGATCCAACAAGATGTTATACAACAGACATAAATCAAATTGCAGAAACACTTGGTATTGAAGCTTCAAGAAATGCATTAGTTAAAGAATCACTATCTGTAATGAAAGAACAAGGACTGGATGTCGATAAACGTCATGTAATGTTAGTTTCTGATTTAATGACTCATACTGGTGAAATACTGCAAATTGGTCGTCATGGTGTTTCTGGAAAGAAAAGTTCGGTTTTTGCAAGAGCTGCTTTTGAGGTAACTGTAAAACATCTTCTAGATGCGGCAATTCGTGGTGAATATGATCCTTTGGAAGGCATCACAGAAAATGTTATTGTTGGTCAAACCATAGCTCTAGGAACAGGCATCGTAGATTTAACTATGAGTGCGAATTACAGAGAATTTAGCAAACAGAAAAAGGATTAGAAGACTTTTTTGTACATATTTTTTCTTTTTAATTTTCCTTTTTAATTTCCCTTTTTAATTTTCCTTTTTAATTTTCCTTTTTAATTTTCCTTTTTAATTTTCCTTTTTAATTTTCCTTTTTAATTTCCCTTTTTAATTTCCTTTTTAATTTCCTTTTTAATTTCCTTTTTAATTTCCTTTTTAATTTCCTTTTTATTTTTCCTTCATTTT
>JAUWPI010000108.1 GCA_030611665.1 Candidatus Heimdallarchaeota archaeon
TAATACAAAGACAATATTAATGGAGTCACACAAAGTCAAATCCTTTACACTTTTTGTTTAAATATAAAAGCAGATTATAATAATTGATATTTCACAGATTCAAAAATGAATGAAACATATAATTTAAAATAAGAAAATATCCTTTCTAGTATTATGAATGAACAATATAAGGAATTGTTAGTTGCTCGTTACTATGTAGAGCATATTGAAAGCGTTGCAAAAGCAGCGGTGGAGATCGTGGAGGAAGAATCAGTTGGAACGTGGACTGATTTACGCACTACTGAAGGGAGACCGCACGTTGCTAGACTTCGAGCTGAAGTATTGGACACCAAAGTCTTCAATAATCACGAAGGCTACCAAAGTGGTGAAGTTACCATAGGCTTTCAAACCGAAACTTTTGACATGGAAGCAGGAATCACAAGCATCCTTTCCATGCTTGCTGGAAATCTATTTGGCTTAGGAGCACTAAAAAATATCCGATGGCTTGATGTAGACTTTCCAAGATCAATAGCTGAATACTTTCCGGGTCCTAAGTTTGGAGTTGAAGGTGTCAGAAAAATTATTGGTACAGACAAGGGAGAGTTTCCAAATCGTCCTCACATTGGTACTATTGTCAAACCAAAGATGGGATTAACTGCACAAGAATGGGCTGATGTAGCTTATGATTCAGCTGTTGGTGGAGTTGATTTTATTAAGGATGACGAAAACCTTGGTTCTCAACCTTTCTGTCCTATTGGAGATCGTACTGTAAAAGTTCTAGAAAGACTCGATCAAGCTAAGGAAGAAACAGGAAGAACAGTTATTCATGCCGTTAACGTCACAGCAAAGCATAATGTGATGTGGGAAAGGATAGAAGAAGCTTTAGACAATGGAGCTAAATGTTTGATGATTGATGTTATCCTTACTGGGTTCCAAGAGCTGGCTGATATGGCTAGAGACCCAGGAATTAAAGTTCCAATTCACGTTCATCGAACAATGCACGCAGCTTTTACTCGTAGTCCTGTTCATGGGATTTCTATGCTACCTATAGCTAAAATAGTTCGTATGGCAGGTGGAGATCAACTACATATTGGTTCTTATGGACAAGGGAAAATGGACACAGATATTAACCTTGAACTTACACTAAAAGATGCTCTCCTTAACCCAATGTATGAATTCAAACAAGCTTTCCCAACTGCATCTGGGGGATTATATCCGGCTAAGATCCCTAATTTAGTGAAGCATGGTGGAAACAATGTCATTATACAAGCTGGTGGGGGTATTCATGGTCACCCTGATGGGACTCAAAAGGGTGCTATGGCAATGCGTCAAGCTCTTGATGCAACATTAAAGAAAATAACTCTTGAGGAATATGCAAAAGACCACATTGAGTTAGCTAAATCTCTTGAAAAATGGGGAAATTAACTCCGTTTTCTTTTTAATTTTTTTGAAAAATGTTTATCAATTAACAGAGTTAGTATACTTTTACGAGGTTTGTTAATGTAAAATGTGATAAAAGAAAATTACATCCAAGTTAACGATATAAAGATGCATTATTTTGAATCTGGTAATGGTCATCCACTTATATTTCTCCATGGAAGTATAGTTTTAGATTTTCTTAACAGACATAGCGATTGAACGAGAATTTAAACTATGTATGAGATTTCTGGAGGATCTAAACCTAATAATCTATAATAGATACTCAATTGCCCTCTATGGTGAATACTATGTTCTAACATTTCCAAAAGAATCTCGCCTTTGGTTGCTATTTTATTGAATTTGTCAACTGTTTGCGTCAAGATGTCATCTGTCAATATTTCAAGATGGATGTTAATTGAACTTACTACAGAATCATATAACAGGAGAATTTCTGGTGTTGTTGGGTAATCCACTAAAGAATATGATAAAGGTTCCCAAATATTTGCAACAACCCCTCTAGTATAAAACTCGAGGGATCTAATTAGATGAAGCAGTATTTGACCTAGAGAGCGACCATCTTTTGCAGGCATTTTGAATAATAATTGATCTGGTTTAACAACATTGTCTTCAAACAAATCTGCAACAGTTTTTCCATTTGTTAAATTGCTGATAAAATGTCTTGTTTCTTCAAGATGTCTTAATATTGCATGTCTTAAGAATTCACTAATCACATCATTCTCCTCAGAATAAGATTACTTCTTGCATAAAAAACAGTTTCTTTTTGTCAAAATTATTGGGTATTGAACAGAAAAATTAAAAATAGGAATGAAAACATTGAGTGTAGTTGGGTATGCGCTAATAGTCTAATGGCCATGACTTCGGCCTTCCAAGTCGACAATCCGGGTTCGATTCCCGGTTGGCGCACCAATAATCACATATAAAAACAGTATGTGTAAAATAGTTTAATCTGCTCGTGTAGTCTAGTTGGTAGGACTCAGCCCTGCCACGGCTGGAACCCGGGTTCGAATCCCGGCGCGTGCACCAATTTTTGTTTTTAAATTACTTATATATTGTAAAAAACGTAATACCGACGAGTCTTCTCGGTCATATTTGTTTTGTTATTTATTCATTCAAAAGCTTTAATGAGAACATATGAGTGAACACTTTATATTTAATTTTCCTGAGGAAGAGGAGGAGCAATCACCAATTGATACTGATTCATTTGAAAGTGATGCTACAGATAAAGAATTAGAGGAATTATTACAAAGAAAAGAAGTGCCCCAAGATGATCGCTTCTCGAGTAATTCTGTTGATTCATATATCCAAAAAGTTCTACGTACTAATAGAATCCTTGGTATAGGGGTCGGTGGTGCTGGATCTAATGCAATAAATAATATTATGACACGAGAAGGCATAGTTGGTGCGACAACAGTGGCAGTCAATACTGATGCTCGCCATCTCTTAAGCACAAAAGCAGAGCGAAAACTGCTTATTGGTAGAGAACTTACTAACGGGACGGGAGCTGGTAATGATCCAAACATTGGAAGAGCAGCTGCTGAAGAGAATGAAGAAGATATTCGAGAACTCGTAAGAGGAAACGATTTAGTGTTTGTTGCATGCGGTTTGGGTAAAGGCACAGGTACAGGAGCGGCGCCCTTTATTGCACAAATTGCTCAAGATGAAGGGTGCTTGGTAGTAAGTGTGTGCACATTGCCTTTTGCATCTGAAGGACAACCAAAAATGGATTCTGCTTTAGAAGGGTTAAACGCACTAGATGCACATTCAAATACAATAATCATTGTTCCAAATGAAAAACTGCTTATGTATGCACCAGATTTTACTCTTTGGGATGCCTTTAAGCTAGCTGACGATGTTTTAATCAACGCAATTGTTGGATTGACAGAGCTCATAGTTCTTCCAGCGAGAGTAAATGTTGACTTTGCAGATACAAAGAAGATTCTTAGAAGAAGTGGTCCCGCTGTTATTGGTGTGGGTAGAGGGAAAGGAGAAAACAGAGCAATTCAAGCTATTACTAATGCACTATCCAATCCCCTATTGGATATTGATATATCATCTTCCACCGGAGCACTTGTGAATATCAAAGCAAATAGAAACATTTCAATGACTGAGGTTGATACAATCACAACAATGATTACTGATCAAATTCATCAAAAAGCAGAATTTGTTTGGGGATGTAACATTGATGAAACCATGCCAGATGATGAAATAGCTGTAACTGTAGTTATTGCTGAAGTTAGAACTGCACACTTAAACCAACCAGAAGATATCACAATAGAAGCGCTTTGGAGAGACTAATTCTCCACTTCTCTGTTTATTTTTAGGTTTTTATGCTTTCATTAATGTATATTATTAGTGAATATGTCAAAGTTTCAAGTTTACAGCACAGAAGATTTAATCATTCTGGAATCAAAGAAGCAAACTATCGCTGCAATTGGGTTTTCTTTGTCAAAACAAGAAAACAAACCCTTTGCAAGCTTATCAGATAGCATTGTAAATTACTTGAATTCATTTGGTTATTCATACGTTATTAGTATCACAAAGTCCTATACAAGATTCTTTCTTTTAATTGTGGCTAAAAATCCAGGTGATGTAATCAACAAAGTATCAAAAATATTAGCTAAAATTGAGAAATTAAAACCATCTTCACAACAATTAATAATTTCTCCACTAAATCATAACATCATTATGAGGAACTTGCACTTGAATCTGCAATCCTCAATTAAAAGAACAAAAAATCCAAGGGTTCTTAGCATTGATGATAAATATTGGCTAATTTACTCTTTAGTCATTGGTAAACAAGAGAAAAATTATTTTACCAAGTTTCTGAAAAGCCTTCTAAGTTTGAAAAAAAGCACACTTAATCTTAGTGTAAAAAATGTGGGCAGAAAACAGAAAGGTGATTTGAAGAAAACGAACGGCATTTTAATTACTCATTGTTTTAATTCTATCGAAGAATGTGAAAATTTTCTTGATAGAATTAAGCAGATTTCTACACAATATAATGAAAGATTCTCTTGTACGTTACGTTTCCATGCTGCACATGAGGTGAAACAAAATATCTTTTTATACAGTTTGGGTCTTTCGCCCATTAACCAACCCACCCGCCATTGGCAAGATGTACTGAAATTAGATCGCTTTGTGCCTGTTTTAGCAAATTATAATAGAGAATTAATAGACATTGCTGAAAAAGAGATTCATCAAAAATTATTCGCGATTGAGACTGGGTCAAATAAAACAACCTCCAAAGGAAGTATTATTGAAACTGAGAAGAGCAATAAGATTCATGTTAATGAATCAAGCATGAAAAAGCAGGATTCACTTATCCCTTATGGTAAAAAAGTTTCAGAAGAAGAAATAGAAGATCTTGTAGAAACTATACCAGCTCCACCTTCATAATAGAATTTCATCTATCGTCCGATTAACTTTGTTTCTTAAGATAAAGAAACGTTGATAAGCACAACATTTTCATCCTAAATAAGGAAAAAACACATGCAATCCTCAAAACGGAAGAATTCTTCACGACGAAAGAAAAGATCTAGAAAGAGAAAATCATTAACTCTTTCCCCTGAAGAGGTCAAAGATAAAGTAGTCTGGCTACTAGAGGAAGCCAATCGACTTATTCTAGAAGATTATGAATTAGCTCAAGAATATGCTAGCCGTGCCCAGAAAATTCAAATGAGAACCAGAATCAAATTCCCATCTCAATGGAAGAAACGATTCTGCAAGCATTGTAAAATTTTTCTTTATCCTGGTGTAAATTGTCAAGTAAGACTTTCTTCCACAAATAAGGTCATTGCAATAAAATGCTCTGAGTGTAAAGGATACACACGAATACCATACTACCGCAGAACGGAGGAATAAGATGAAGGATTCGATTGATAAAATACGCCACGAACCACCCAAAATCAGAATTGGTAAAAATGGTATCACGGGGGGAATTATACAAGAAGTTAGTATGATTCTTAGAAGAGACCAAATAGTGAAAATTAAATGCCTCAAAGCTGTCCCAAATGACGCAACAAAGGCTATAGCGGAGAACATTGCCAAGTTGACCAAAAGTACGATTGTTGATGTAAGAGGGAAAACATTTATTCTAATACGATAAGATGTTCATCTAACTAATAATTTGGAGAAAGAACATTGATCTATATTTTTCTATGCGTAGATTTTGATAGAGACGCTGCGTTTCCAGCTCTTGGACATAAACATGCGGTCAGTCAACCAAAACAAGCGGAAATGCAATACATTCTTGCAGACCCTGAAAAATCTGCAGAGATTCAAGGATCAATCGAAGGATTTGATCAAATTTTATCAGTTCTTATACAAAAGAAGCTTCCCACAGTCTTCTATTTCGAAGCACGAACAATAGATCTTATCTCTAAAAGACATCCAGAGTTTCTTGAAAGATTAAATCAATCTTTTTTCGAAAAGGGTGTACATGGATATGATCATGAAGATTTGGTTGGGGAAGAAACAGGATTGCCTTTGGAAAAACAAGAGGAATTCAATCTTATTAAAAAAGCAAAAGAAAGGATTGAGGAATTGTTCTCAACGGAAGTTATTGGATTTAGAGCCCCGTATATGCGATTATCCGAGAACACACAAAAAATCTTGAAGGATTTGGATTTTGTATATGATAGCTCCATCTATCAAGAATCAAATAAGGCAATTATTCCTTACTCTGATGAACATGGAGTGATAGAATTTCCAGTAATCAAAACTCCAAAAGAGAGTTTGATGAAAGGCATGTATACATACCTTTGGCCTCTTTTTGAAGGAAAACGGGGAATAAAAGAAATTGTAAGTAATTATATTCAACTGATTCATAACTCTACTGAAGACAATACATATATCTCCATCAATCTCCATTCATGGCATTTTGCATATAATATTGAACAAAACTGCTACCTTTCCCAAAAGAAAATTCGCAAGAATACGGAATTTTTAGTTAAACTCATTACAAAAATAGAAGAGATAGAAGGAGTTCACTTCTCTACTCCAAGGCTTTGGCTAGAAGAAAACGAATTACTTAATAACACGTGAAATTTTCTCCCTTACTTCTTTTACATAGGTATTAGCAAGAATTTTCTGTGTGCTTCTAACAATTGTTGGTTCTATGGCAATATTATACCATTCATCTTTATTTTTATCAGTAATAACAAATATCTGTCTATCATTAAAAATAGTGAAAAGCTGATCTTTCAATTCAGAAGAAAGATTTTTTTGAAAATATTGTTCATAAATTAGAAGGTTGAGAATGTTGTAAATATCATCTCCAAGTTTCTTTCCTCTTGAAATATGTGCAGCATCCTTACTTTGTAATATATTTACAAGAGATTTTGTTAATACTTGAAAAGGTAATGGTTTATCGGTTTTCACTAAGGGGATGTGTGCAATTTGATTTGTTCTAAAATCATACAGGTTGTATATTTTTTTATTCATTATTTTTGTATAATATTGTAATAATTCCGAATTTAGAACCCCTAAGAGGTAAAACCAGCTGAATTTTTTCAAATATTCGTCTTTTATTACTAAGGTTATTACATCCGTTTCATAGATAGTAGAAGGGGATTCTTTGGCTATCATTGCAAATCTGTTCTTTTCAGCTTGGTAGGGACATATAATGCTGGGTCTATTTCCAATCAACGAGAGGGAGCGATAGGCTGCATAATCATAATAGTTTTGTAACCCATACTTCTTTTGTTTTTTTTCTAATATTTGTTTGAATGAGCTCAAATAGGATTTTAAATTTGGATACTGACTTATGTTCTGATCTTTTAAGTAAATCCAAAATTGTTCTCGTTGTTTCCAATTAAAACGTTCAATATCACTACTTTTAACTAGCATTCTGAGGCAATGTTTCTCTTCTTGATTAAGCTTGATTATTCTGTTATCAGCTCCTTCGAATGTTGTATCATTGATTTTTGTTAAACGAAAAATCTTGTTACTTCCAGTAGAACAACCTTTGCCTATCAAGCATATTCCCTTAAATTTCTGATTCTTTTTATCATCACCTAATCTAAACTTGATATCTTCTTCCATATCAGATATTATTGGTGATTTTTCAAATATCCATTTATCACTTGCAAGATTGGAATGTGCAAACCTGATATGTTGAAAATTCTTTTTGTTTATAGTGGTAACTAGATTAGTATGGTTCAAAATGAAAACTTGAACGGTTTCTTTTACGATAGGTTTTTTTCCTATTGTAATAATGGCTGTATCCACTCCTAACTTAATCTCAGTTTGATTAAATAGAGTCCGATTGCTACGAAAATCAATTACTTCCATTATTGTTGATCTATCTACAAGAAACTCTCTTAATCCTGAGCTATCACAACCTTCTATCCAGTATCGGGGGCTAATAAAAGAGACAATCCCCCCATCTTTACAAAGGTTGACACTTCTTTCCCAGAAAATGTTAGAAAGATCTCCATTTGAATTAAATGTGGGATACAATTTTGAATATATTCTCCTCTCATTGAGTTCAATGCGTTTCACGTTAATATATGGGGGGTTACCTACAATAATGTCAAATCCCCCATTCTGGTACACATTTGGGAAAGCATGTGACCAGTGAATTTCCTCTGTATGTCCCAGCATCCAACGTTGTATTGTTTTTTTCTCGTTATCTTTGAACTTTGATACCACTAAATGACTAAAATCCAAGCTAATTTGCTTTTTAATCCCTTTATTAAGTGCTATAAATTCAAAACCAAGCAAAGAATTTCCAAGCATTAAATTGGGAGAAGGTAAAAATATTCTTTCGCTCTGTAAATAGTGAAAAGCTTTCTCAATCAGTTTTAAGCCAGCTAACTCAACAGACTCTGGGGAAAGATCTGCACCGAATATATTGTTCTGAATTATTGAATTGACTATGAAAGATACTCGTTCATAGTCACTCAAACGCAGGTCAATCTGAAAACTATGATGTTCAGCATTAATTATTGTGAAGCAACTTTGATACAAATCAAATAAAACATCAAATGCTTTTAGTAAGAAAACACCCCAACCCATGGATAAATCACAGACCGAAAAGCCAGGCAATATCGCCTCTAATAGGAAGATTGCTTTACTGGCATCATTTTCAGCTACAAATTCATGAATAGAAAATGATGTGGAAGACTCATTATGATGTTTGTTCAGAAGATAATTAATCCTAGCAAATATTGCGTTCTTCACCATGTATTCTGATATAAAATCAGGTGTGTAAAAGCAACCATAATCTCGTTTAGCTGTTCCTTTAAGAGATATCTGTAAATTTCGCTCCATTCTTGTGATGGATTCCTTTACACGAGTAAGCTCATAAGATTTGCTTGGAGTTTTCACAGACATCATGAATGTTAACTATAATACCTTTTTCTCTCTTTCGCATAAGAACATAGTTTTGACATTAAGTTATCTTTTTTTAGTAAAACGAGAAAATATTGCAGAATGGTACTAGATTACTTCATAGACAATGGAATCACATACTATAAATTCATTGAAAGAACGCCTAAAAATAGGGATAGATTAGAGAAGAATTACAATTCTGTTATAATTCCTAAAAAGATGAAAGAGCAAATTAGAAATATTGACGTTCGAATTAGAATGCTTGTATTCGCAGAAAACTGGTGCTCAGATACTGTCTTAACACTCCCCATTCTTGCAAAATTAGCGGAATTAAGTGATAATGTTGATCTTTTGGTTGTTCCAAGAGACGACGTCATGGAAGAATTTAACAAACACTACCTAACAGAAGGAAAAGCTAAAATTCCTCTGATTCTCTTTCTTCTAGATAAAACAGATGAGGTACATAGATGGGTTGAACGTACAAAGTTTGTTAGAGAGGAAATAAAACGAATTAAGGCAGCAGATATGAAACTAAGCAAAACCTATAGAAGTGTTATAGAATTCTATCTTAAAGAAAGTACTATTGAACAAGCTACAAAAGATCTAGCGTGTGAACTTCTGCGAGCGGAAACAATCGCAATATCAACCATGAGTTAATGGTTTGAGAGTATTCTAGCGATTTTTTCTGTTGCTCTTTGCATATCCAAAAAAAGCAGCCCAAGTTTTGTATCAGTTGTTGCACTAACTGTTAGAACCGCATCTTCACCTGCTTGCATTGTGACAATTACACCATAGTCACCTTCAATGAAAATTTTCTTAAGTAAGCCTTTATTGAGTTCTGTTGCGACTCTTTCTCCTAGAGAAAGCATTGCTGCAGTCATTGCAGAGAATCTTGTTTCCTCAACATTTTCTAGAACCAAAGAAACTATTGGAAGACCTTCCAAAGATACAATTGCAACATCAACAATCCCTGCTGATCTGAATCTTAATTCATTGATGCACTCCATCAACTCTTTACTAACAGAATCAAGTCCATATTGTGCGCTATATATTGACAACTTATTTCACCAATCTATTCATTTTATTATACATAATAATAAAAACTCAACAATAATATTAAGACAGTATAAACGTATTATATGTGTATTATTGGACACTGTCTTTAATTTGATTTACTAGTTTTAAAACGGTTTCTTTTCGCTCTGTTGTATCGAGGGGCAAATAAAGAGATTCCTTTGGTGAGGCAATGTTTAATATCTCATTTGTTGTTGAAGGTTTGTTGCTATGGATTGCTCGGTAGTTATCAATGGCACGGAAGTAAACAGCTGGATCATAGATGAAAATCGACCCAGGTCCTAAAAGTAGTATTAGATTAGATTCTCTTATACACCAAGCAGGATGAGCTGAATTATTAAAGCCTTCAATTACAATAAGATCTGATTTATTTTTCAGACATTCAAAAGAGGTTTGAATAGAATCTGCATAATATTTACTATTCAAGATATAATACTCTTGTTCATTTTTGAAAAGCTTTATTTCATTTGCTTTTTTCAATATTGGTTCTGTTAGTTTCTCATCATTCCAGAATTTTTTGTTCTTGTAGATGGGTTCATTTACAATATAAGTAGATTTTTGGTTTCCCTCTAAATCACAAAAAGAAAATCTTTGTAAAAGAGCTTCACTATCTTGATACTTTTTATAAAAGGTGTTAATTGATC
>JAUWPI010000003.1 GCA_030611665.1 Candidatus Heimdallarchaeota archaeon
TTATAAGGAGAAACAAAAGCCACTCCTTGTTTCAGAGATATACTACGTGCATAAGTTTCGGTTTGAACGCAATCATATCCATGAAATTCTAGATTAGCCCCATAATTTCTGAGAGAAGTAATTTTGGCTTCTGAAGCATTAAAAGGCAGATAGATTGTTCCATCAATATCAAGTTTATCAGTAATATAGGCAAAAGCTGCCCCATGGTTCCCAGAAGACGAAGTTATAACTCCTCTTTCTCTATCTTCTATCGTGAGAGAGAGTATCTTGTTTATGGCTCCACGGATTTTAAATGAACCAGTGAGTTGTAAATTTTCTAACTTTAGATAGGTCTTATTCTTGCCTTCTTTACTTAGGAATTGAGAATATTCTAATGGTGTTTTCCTAATATAACTGCGGATCCTTCTTTCAGCTTCTTTTGCCTCCTTTATGAAATCCATAACCTCACCATCATTTGATTGGTTTACTGTTTTACAAATATTAAATTCTTTAGTATGAAAAAGTTTAGCAGATAAAATTAAGAAGTCTATTTTTCTAAAATCAATAATGATAACTAAATCCAAAGACAAGAGTAAGACAAAAATAATTTTACTCGGAACAGGAACACCTAATACTGAACCTAGTCGATCTGGAGCTGCAATTGCGATTGTCGTCAACGATGTTCCATATCTTATTGATTTTGGACCTGGAGTTATCCGCAGAGCAACTGCAGCAGGAATATCAGTTAAAGAATTGGAGATAGCTTTTCTTACTCACCTACATTCAGATCACACTGCTGGTTATCCTGATCTTATCCTTACACCTTGGGTTTTAGGAAGAGACAAACCATTGAGTGTTTTTGGTCCTCCAGGTATTGAAATGATGACTGAAAACATACTTGAAGCTTATCAAGAAGACATAAATGAAAGGATTAGTGGATTAGAACCAATAAATCAAGTTGGTTATAAAGTTGAAGTAAAGGAGATAGAACCGGGAATATTTTATCAAGATGATAATATCAAAGTTGAGGCTTTTAATGTCAAACATGGTTCATGGAAGGCAGTTGGATACAAATTCTATACACCGGATAGAACGATTGTAATTTCAGGTGATACAGCTCCTTTTGAGGATATGATAAATGCTTACAAGAATTGTGATGTTTTGATTCATGAAGTTTATTCTGTAGAAGGTCTTAAAAAACGACCAAAGGAGTGGCAAAAATATCATGTAAATGTTCATACCTCTTCGCATGAACTTGCAGAGATAGCTTCAATTGTAAAGCCCAAATTGCTTATTCTGTATCATCAACTTCTTTGGGGAGTAAAAGAAAAAGAGCTTCTAACTGAGATAAAGAAAGGTTATAATGGGAAGGTTGTTTCAGGAAAGGATTTAGAAAATTATTAGTGAATTAATATGAAATACGCGAAAGATCTAACTGAGCTAATTGGGAATACACCTTTGCTTAGACTCAAACAATTATTCCCAGATTTTGATGTTTTTGGAAAATGTGAGTTCATGAATCCCCTAAGCATTAAAGATCGTCCCGTCCTTCAAATAATAGAAGATGCTGAAAAAGAAGGCAAGTTAAAGCGTGGCGACGTAGTAATAGAATGTACAAGTGGGAACACTGGTATGGCGGTTGCATTTATATCTGCAATAAAGGGTTATGAAGCTGTTTTAGTTATGTCAGAGATTCAAAGTTTAGAAAGAAGACAGATACTCAAAGCTCTTGGAGCAGAATTAATACTAACACCAGCAGAACTAGGAACAGAAGGAGCAAGACAAAAACTGAAAGAGATTTTACAAAAGAACCCCGATTATTTCTATATTGGTCAGCATGTGAATCCATCTAACCCACAAGCCCATTATTCAACTACTGGTCCGGAGATTTGGGCAGATACTGAGGGAAAAATCGATGTCCTTATCGCAGGTTTAGGAACAGGTGGGACAATTTGTGGTGCGGGGAAGTTCTTGAAGGAGAAAAAGTCAAGTATTAAACTGATAGCAATTGAACCATTTGAATCTCCTTACATCTCGAAAGGGATTTTCCATCCTCATAAGCTGATGGGGACAGCACCAGGATTTGTTCCAAAAACATTGAACAAAGAGATTATTGATGAAATTATTCTTATCAAGGAAACTGAAGCTTTTGCTATGTGTCGTCGAATAGCAAAAAAAGAGGGTCTAATGGTTGGTATATCTTCTGGTGCAACATGTAAAGCTGTAGAAGAGATAACCAAAAGGAAGGAGAACATAGACAAGGTCATTGTGGTAATTTTGGCTGATACAGGACAAAGATATCTCAGTGTAAAAGAATTATTTGAATAAGGAAAAATGGTGGGGTGGGGCGGATTCGAACCGCCGACTTCCTCCACGTCAAGGAGGTATCATAACCGAGCTAGATCACCACCCCTTATGGTAATGTTTTCGCTCGTTCTTTTCAGTCTTACTTTCTTTAAATATTTTTTGTTAGCCATCTACTTCAGACAATTAGCTAAAATTTCACCCCTTTTTAGTAGATTAATCAAAAGCAAATGTTTCTAGCATAAAGTGATTTTGTTTTTAAAATAATCAGTCAATCTTTTAGTTTCATAGAGTTAAGGTTTGAAACAATAATATTATGCAGGGATTCAAAATAATTTAATTTCATTCGTCTACAAAATTTATTCCAATGATTGTATTGATTCATCTAAACCGAGACAACATTTATAAAAACTTCAACGAGAGTTAAACAACGAATAGATAATCTGTTCATACACACTCGAGTGATTTACTATGGATAAAAGTGTCGCACTTTCACTTAAAATTATCGGAGTTATCCTATTATTTTCAGCAGCATTTGTACCGTTATATAATATTGCATTTGGTTCCTCAACTATTGAACCAGAACCAATAATTGCATCGTCTAGCTACAGCATTGCAGGTGGAGCAAATGATATTTTCTACAAGGACGGTATGATTTATATTGCTGATGCGAATGCAGGTATGCTCATTTTTAACGCGTCCAACCCCACTTCCCCTAATCTGGCTGGGACTTATACTACTGCAGGAGACAGCAAAGGAGTATATGTTGAAGATGGGTACGCATATGTAACAGACACAATTACCGGATTATTGATTGTTAATGTTACAATCGCATCAAGTCCAACATTGGTAGGATATTACAATCTCACCGGAGAAGGTAATGAAGTATACGTAAAAGCCGGACATGCATACGTAACTGACGCTGATATAGGGTTAACAATTTTAAATGTAACAGACGTAACAAATCCAACATTTGAAGGAAGTTACGAAACAACAGGTATAGCACAAGATGTTTTTGTTGATGAGGATTATGCGTTTATTCTGGATGAGACAAGTGGTCTAGTAATATTGAATGTAGCAGATGTAACAAATCCAACATTTGAAGGAAGTTACAATACAAATGGTGTTGCGAATGATTTTGTTATACAAGGAGGATTTGCTTTCATTGTAGGCGAAAGCTTTGGTTTAACAATACTGAACGTAACAGATGTAACTGACCCAGCTTTTTTGGGTGATTATGATTTAGCTGGAGATGGAGAAGGTATATTTGTTGAAAATGGATTTGCATATGTTACTGATGCGGAGACAGGATTACAGATTATTGCTGTAGAAGATCCAACAAGCCCTGAACTGGAAGCATCATATGATATAGAAGGAGTACCCAATAGCATTTACATTTTTAATGAGTATGCTTACATTGTAGATGACAGTATGGGTTTGCTAATATTCCATGTAAGACCAAGGATAAACAACAACACTGAAGGAAATCTTGTTCAAGTTATGGGTTTCAGTATCAACTATAGAACCATCACTTATAATTCTACAGGATATTCTGCAGATGCTCAACTTCTAAGGGGAGAAGTTCCCGCCAGTGTTGTAATTCTATCTGCGATTATTTGGTTCTTACTAGTATTTGCATTATTATTTACAGTCTTAGGACAAGTTTTTCAAAGTGGAGGCTTTAAGAGAAGAGGTTTAACTGCAGACATTGTTGCAGTAGTATTATTACTTAGTGGATTGATTGCAGCGATAATTGCGATGAACCTATCGCTGTATATAGCTGCAGATACTTACGTAGCAATAGTTGACGGTCAAACAGCATTATCAGTTGAACCAATAACATTTAATCCGAATGACAGTTCTCCATCTTTCTTTAATATTGAGTTAAATGGAGTTATAGGTCCTGGTTTCTATCTATTTACAATCGGAATAATAGTGCTTGTAACAGGAATATTTCTGCCTGTTAATTGGCAAAAACCAATTAGTTCTGAAAAAGTAAGAAAAATGGGAGAAACAGGCATAATCAAATGGATAAAGAATGTTGCTAATTTGCGTTTAACAACATATGTTACACGTCGTCTATTGACTCTTATTCCGCTATTCATTGCAGTATGTGTTCTGACGTTTGTGATGGTAAGCGGTCTAGGTGACCCAGTAGCTTTATTGTTACTTGGTAAACAAAGAACTACAGAACAAGATCGAATAAATCTAACGCGAAAATTAGGACTAGATCAACCAATCTACGTCCAGTTCATTATGTGGTTCTATAATCTCTTACATGGAGACATGGGAACCAGTTTTCAATCAGGTCAAGCAATAAATAATATGATTGGTGGGTTAATCTGGGAAACACTAAAATTACAATTATTAGCATTTGTATTATCGTTGCTTGTTTCCATTCCATTAGGAGTTTTAGCAGCAAAGAACCATAACACATGGATTGACTCAATGTCAAGTTCACTTGCATTATTAGGACAATCAATGCCCATATTTGTCTTTGGGTTAATTCTAATCTACATCTTTAGTGGATATGGATTAGGATGGTTCCCAGCAGCAAAAGCTCACAGAATACCCACACCAACACCAGTATTTAGTGGTACGAATTGGGACTTATTCTGGGGTGGAGAATGGGCAACGTGGTGGGGAAATGTAACTTTGAGACTAGGTGACTCTCTCATACACATGGTCCTCCCAACAGTTACATTGCTGTTCAACTTCATGGCAATATATACAAGATTAGTAAGATCAACTATGTTAGAAGTATTAAAGCAAGACTATATTTTAGCAGCAAGAGCTAATGGTATATCTGAGAGAATCATTACATGGAAACATGCCTTCAGAAACACATTGGTTCCGGTCGTTACCTATGTAGGGTTGTTCCTGGCTACAGCATTAGCTGGAGCTCCAATTACAGAAACACTCTTCACATGGCCAGGACTAGGATTCAAATATGTATCAGCTATCGGTCTTCTCGATTTCCCGATGATACTAGGCACGGTGGCGATATTGACGATACTAATTCTATTAGGGAATTTAATTACTGATATAGTCTACGTGGCAGTAGATCCAAGAATCGAATTGTAGAAAGTTAGGTGGTCAAAAAATGCAAAAAGTAGAAACAAAAAAACAAAAGTTTGGAGAAACTTTGGATAATTATATGAGAGAAAAAAGACTACCAAGTTCTATGATTTGGGCTGGTTTTATTGCCTGTGTATCTATTGCCATCGCCGACTTCTTTAAGAAACTCAAAAAGTTGGTTAAAGGAAAAGATACAGTTATCATAGCTAAAGACGGAACATTGAGAGAGAGAAGTCCATCTCAATGGTCACTAGTTTGGAGAAGATATAGGAAAAATCGAATTGCAACACTATCAGCTGTTTTAGTGGTTGGTGTAATCTTATTAGCTATTTTCTACCCACTCTTAATGCCATATAGTCCAATAGGAACATCACCATTGTTTGATGCGTGGAATGGAGGAGGATCTCTTTCAAATCCCAATCTTAAGTACCCGGGTGGAACAGATATTCTAGGAAGAGATGAATTCTCAAGATTATTGGCAGGTAGTGAAGTATCTCTAACAGTAGGTTTGTTTTCAAGTGTCCTATCAGTAGTCATAGGAGTTACCTTGGGAGCATTAGCAGGATACTATAGAGGATGGACAGAAGAAATTATCATGAGAATTACAGATATGTTCCTTGCTCTACCCTTTTTAGTTATAGCAATCCTTGCCGTAGCTTTCATCCGAAGAGGAAGATTAGTATTCCTTCGCCAAATACCACAATCAATTGTTATTATTCTTGTACTGGGAATATTTGGTTGGGCGGGGTTAACAAGACTTGTAAATGCAAATACGAAGCAAATCTATAATCTAGATTATGTAAATGCTGCAAGAGTACTTGGGGCAAGTAACCGAAGAATAATAATGGTCCACATTCTACCAAATATCTTAGCACCAATAATTGTAATTGCAACACTAAACATTGCAGGGGGAATCTTGGCAGAGGCAGGATTAACATTTCTTGGTTTAGGAAGTCCGACTACAATATCGTGGGGACAAATGGTAAATGATGCACAAACAGTGTTGAAAACGAATCCAGAATTAGCATTACTACCAGGTTTTGCGATATTCTTTGTAGTATTAGCGTTCAACTTACTAGGAGACGCGTTAAGGGACGCATTGGACCCAAGATTGAGAGAGTAGATGAAAATGGTAAAGCCAATACTAGACGCACAGGATATTTACACTTATTTTTATACCGAATCTGGAGTGGTAGAAGCACTAGATGGGGTATCTTTTGATGTTTATCATGGAGAACCTGTAGGAATTGTAGGAGAATCAGGCTGTGGAAAGACAGTAACAGCGAAATCAACTCTAAGAATTCTTGACAAAAACGGTAAGACAGTAGCAGGTAAAATTCTCTACAAGGGAGTAGATCTGCTAGAATTGCCAGATTTGCAAATGAGAAAAATCAGGGGAAAGGAAATAGCAATGATATTCCAAGACCCAATGACAAGTCTAAATCCAATATTCAAAATAGATGACCAAATGACAGAGGTAATAGCGCTACATAGAAACTGTAGTAAAAAGGAAGCATTGGAATATGCAATAGAAGCATTGGAACAAGTAGGAATAGCAGACGCAGCATCAAGAGTGAAAGATTACCCGCATCAATTTAGCGGAGGTCAACGGCAGAGGGTACTAATTGCGAGAGCTCTAGCACTCCAACCAAGCCTTCTAATAGCCGACGAACCAACAACAGCCTTAGATGTCACTATACAGGCTCAAATCCTCGAACTCATCAAGGAAATGCAAAAGAAGCATGGTCTCGCTATGATGCTTATCACTCACAACCTCGGTGTTGTCGCTGAAACTACCAAACGTGTCCACATCTTCTACGGTGGCCGTGTCGTCGAGTCCGGTCCTACTGAAGACATCTTCATTGACCCTAAACATCCTTACACTCGTGCTCTTTTCGACTCTATACCCAGTCTCGAAAAAGATAAACATCGTTTAACCACCATTCCTGGACTCGTTCCAAGACTAATCAATCCTCCCAAGGGTTGTCGTTTTCATCCTCGTTGCAAGTTCGCTACTGAAATCTGTATGCGTGAACGTCCTCCTGACATTATTATCGACAAGCAAAAAGCTCGTCGTGTTCAATGTCACCACTTTGATGAGTTAGATTTACATGTTGATGAAACGACTATGCAAGAAAGAACACATGTTAAAGAGGAGGCCTAATTAAAATGGTAAGCACTTTTGAAGAATATGAAGCAATAGATATGTTTTCTGAATGGAATCCTAAAACCCAACCGATTATTAATCTCATCGATTTGAAGAAATGGTTCCCCATTAGCGAGCAATCCATTCTCTTTTCCAGAGTTGTTGCTCAAATTAAAGCTGTCGATGGAGTTAACCTATTCTTGAACAAAGGAGAGACTCTTGGGCTTGTAGGTGAATCTGGTTGTGGAAAAAGCACTACAGCTAGAGTTACTGTTAAACTTGAAGAACCCACAGAAGGATCTATTTACTTCAAAGGGATAGATATTTTCCAACCTATGACAAGAGAAGAAGAATTAGCAATTAAACGCCAATTACAAATGGTTTTCCAAGATCCTTATTCCAGCTTGAATCCAAGAAGAATGGTTCTTGATCTTATTAAGGAACCTTTTGACATTCATTTTCCTGATATGACATATGAGGAAAAAGAAACAAGAGTTCTAGAAATTCTAGCGAAAGTAGGATTAGAAGATTACCATGCTTTGCGTTATCCTCACGAATTTAGTGGAGGACAAAGGCAGAGAATTGGTATTGCAAGAGCCCTAGCAATACATCCTGAGGTAATTTTACTGGATGAACCAGTTTCCGCGCTAGACGTCTCTGTACAGGCTCAGATACTTAACCTTCTCCATGATTTGCAGATAGAATTTAATCTTACTTACATGTTTATTGCACATGATTTGAGTGTTATTAAACACGTTTCTGATCGTGTTGCTGTCATGTATCTTGGTAAAATCATGGAAATGTCACCGACAGGTGAATTGTTCAGAAAAACTGCTCATCCATATTCTGTATCACTTCTATCAGCCATTCCAAGACCCGACCCACGTATAAAAATGGATAGAATCATCTTAGAAGGAGATGTTCCCAGTCCAGTTAATCCTCCACCAGGATGTCCATTCCACCCAAGATGTTACAAAGTTCAAGAAATATGCTCTAAGGTATCACCACCTTTGGATGAATTGGAACCAGGTCACTTTGTGGCATGCCACTTTCCAGAAATATAATTTTCTCCCTTTTTCTTTCTTTTTATTCTTATTTTACAAACTTCTTAGCTAGTACCATAAGATAAATTATATATCTCCTATACTTCAGTAAACAAATCATGTTAGCAAATCAATACTTTAAGAAACGGACCTATGGCTTCAGGAGTTTTTTCCATGATGCATTTAAAATAATGAAAAACTCCTCTCAAATTCGAAAAATAATGAGGTCTGGAAGAATAAGTGAACAATTCAGAGAGAGGATTATGCTAGCCGTTACTGCTGTCAACGATTGTATATATTGTGAATGGTCACATACTAAAGCTGCGTTGAGTTCTGGATGTACCGAAGACGAAGTCGTTGAAATTATGGAACATGACTTTGGTTCATGTGATCCAGAAGAAGTTGTTGCCCTTGCATTTGCGCAACATTATGCTGAAACAGAAGGGATACCTACAGATGAAGCTTGGGATAAATTAGTCGAGCAATACAGTAATCAAAAGGCAAATGACATCATGTTGCTTATCAAAATGATTACTGTAGGTAATTTGTTGGGTAACACAATCGAAGCATTTGGAAGTAGATTCAAGGGAAAACCTCCAGAAAATGGATCGTTGTTATTTGAATTGTTTATCTATATGTTTGGTTGGCCATTCATCCTAATTCTGAATAGAAAAATAAAGAAAAAAGCAAAAAGAATTGATTGAGTTAGTAGCCTTCTTCAATATTTACCTCATTTAGAAACGCTCTTTCTCCTCTAGCAAATCTACTTATGTTTTCTATTTGTTCATCCCATCGTGTCAAAACACTGAATGGTGATGCAGCTCTATGAGGAGAGAGAACAACATTATCTAACTCATGAAAAGGATAGGTAGAAGGATGCTTTTCACCTTTTTCATTAGGCTCTGGTCTGTAATTATACCAGACATCAATAGCTGCACCCAAAATTTTCTTTTCTTTTAGCACATGATAAAATGCTTCTTCATTTATCACTTCTCCCCTTGCCATATTTACTATTAATCCTTCTCTACCTAACAGTTCTAACTCTTGTTTTCCTATCATTCCTTCTGTTTTTGCTGTAAGCGGAACAGCTACAATAAGTGTATCAATTGCTTTCAGAAACAAAGGAAACTCTTCAGGTTTGTATTGTTTAACAAGTGTTGGGAGAGAAGAAACTTGTTTTTTCCAATCTCTTCTTAAAACAGAAAACTCTACATCAAAACCGGATAATATTCTATGTACCTTCCTATTAACTGCACCATAACCTAGAAAACCTATTTTTCTTCCTTGCAAAGGTACAGAAACTGCTTCAGTATCTCCTTTTCTCCAACGTCCTTCTTTCATCCAATTATGATGTAAAACAACTTTGTTTGTTAAAGCTAGTAAGAGAGCAACAGCATGTTGTGCTGTATTATTAGCATTGCCATGACCATTAACTAAAGTTATAGATTGCTCTTTAGTAATTTCTTGAAACAGAGAGATTAGGTGTTGCACACCTGCGCCAGGATTGATAAATAGCTTAACCTTCTTTGCCGTTTGAAGCAATTCTTTGGTTGGCCTCCAACCCATAATTATGTCTGCATCTGGAGCTAATTTCAAAAAAGTCTCTTCCTCCGTATCAGAAGGGAAAATCAAATTAACTAGGGGGTGGTCTTTCAAACCTAGAGTAAGATACTGTTTTAGTTCCTCATTTGGCTGCCAAATACAAAGAACATTAACATCCTTTTCTGCTTGCATAGTCAAATTTAGAATAAAGTCAAAGAATAAAAACTTTTACAACAAATAACAGAAGAATAAACTAATTGATTAGAGAAGAGAGTTGAAGGAACTTTCTAGCAAATTAGGTGACAAGAGCAATCATTTTTTCTACGAGTATTGCTTTTGAGGTGTGAGTACTTGTCGGTGAATAGAGAAGATTTGGTGCAAATGCTTGATAATGGTGTTTTATTATTTTTGTCCCAAATCTTGCTAATCTGTCTTCACATGTGTAAGGAACAGTTTATTAAAATAAGTTTAAATATAAAAAAGCGTTTACTTTTAGATAGAATGGAGGTACAGTATAAGAAAAAAATTGTATGGTTAATTACAATATTACTTTTTGCATCTATATTGATAAACAGTAGTAAGGAAACGTACAGTGGAGTCAAACAAGTAGGAGTAAATACAATAGATAATGATTTCAGTTTCTATTCTGTTTCTCCTGAAAATAATTCGGTTTATGATGAAAACGTCACTTTGAGTTATTATTTATCAGAATTATCTGCATCCTTAACATTTTACTTAAATGATTCAGTAATCTCTGACATTCAAAATAATACGATCTTACCACTTACCAGAAGAGGAAGGTATAACCTAACTGGAGTAGCCTCCTTTAACAGTTCTGAAATCATTGAAACAGTTATCTTTAGTTTTTACCCAATTGTAAATGCAGACTTTTCATACGATTCAATTTTTCTAAATAATTGGGATAGTCATACTGGTGCATCTAATCATCCAACCCCATGTTATAAACACGATGATCCAGTTTTATTACAATTCAAAATAAATGAAATAAATGATACTTTCACAATAAATGCAAGCTATGAAGCATATGTTGAACCTTCATATACAACTTATGATCTAGGACCAACAAATATAACTTGGATAGACACTAGTACTCTTAGTATCCTTATAAATCCATTAAGTGAAAATTTCACTGTACATAGGGTCAGATTAGATATCGATTCCACTCTGCCAAATGGTACAAATACTATACTATTCTATTTCTACAGAGCAATTAGTCCTCCAACAGTTAGGCCAGATATTTATGCGAATTTTGTAGGTGGAACTCATTCAGGTCAAGTTCAAGGAAACTTTGAGGTATGGCGGTCAATATCCAATTTAACTAGTATTTTTGTTTACCTGGACGGAGAGGAAATATTATCTTATGAAGAAAATAATATAGGTGATTTTACTGGTTTGTTAGCTATTTCAATAGATACAACTAAATATTCCAATGGAGTTCATGAATTAAAAATAATTGTAACAGACTTCTTCAATTTAACTTCACTGAATATTTATTCCTTGACTTTCAATAATGAAATCACTCCTACAAACGGAACCCCAACAGATACGTCCTTTTCTATCAGTTACTTACTTAGTATCGTGATGTTAACTGTTGTATTAACCTCATTTAAGAGAAAAAAAACTAGTTAATAAAAGCAGAATATTACTAGCTTTATTACTTTTTTATTTCATGTTTGTTGAAGAAGAATGTTCTTGATTCTCTTTCCCTCTTTGGTAAGATTGAGTAAGCTTTCATTCTTCTATAGATACTGCACATTTTTGTAAAACATTTGAGCCAATGTAAATTCACTGATGTTTTTCTTACAAGATTCGTTTCACTATATCTTCTTTAATTTCTGAGAAACTATCGAAAACTTGAAGCCTATTATCTCCTTCTAATTTTTTAGCCAAGTCTTCATTATTCTTGGCATAAATGATATCAGCTAGTTCAGCTGCTGGTAAGATGTCTGATAATCCATCTCCAATGTATATTATTTTGTATCCTTCATTCTTCAGTTTCAAGACATGAGAATATTTGCAATTTGCACAACCATGATCACATGCAGAAGTATTGAAGCTGAGCTTCAATCTGTTATCTACTAAATTTACATCATTTGCCAAAATATCTAAGCTTTCTGCTTCTATTTCGTGATTTTCTAGAATTCTATTTATGTACTTCTGAAAGCCATCAGAAAGGATAAAGAACTTAATATTTTTTTGCAACACCCAGCTATAAAAGTCATAGAATGAAGGATCAATTTTCATCGTATCAACAATAGTGAATATTTCTTTCCAAGTTGTATATTCTATCATCCCCCATTGTTTAATGAGAGCTTCTCGAGTTCCAATTGAACCATCTATAACAAACTTATCAACAGCTTGCCAGTCTTCTTTTGTAAGATTAGAAAGCAGAGCTTTACCTGTATCCATCAAGGTGATTGTTCCATCAAAGTCACAACATATTGCAATAGGCATTAAGTTGATGAATCCTATACAAAAGAAAAGGTTTGCTGCTAATAATTTACTTACAAACATATTAAAATGTTAATAGGATAAAATAATTGCACAGAATCATATATTTGGCTAGTTATATATATGTCAAAGATAATGAAACATCTGAAAGAGGTGTAACCTATCGATTCACTTGATAAACTACTCAAGATTGCAGAACAGCAAGGAACCTCTTATTCAGATATACGTTTTGGAAGAATTGAGGAAAAAACAATACATGCTATTGATGGTGAGATCGTCAATGAAATAAATTGTATTAGCTCTGGATATGGCATTCGGATGCTGTCTGAAGGAATTGTTACTTTTACTTCCACTCCTGATTTGAAATACGCTGAAGAACATATTAAGAAAGCAGTTAAAACTGCAAATCTTGTATCTAAATGGAAGAAAGGAATTTCTTCGTTAACTGAGGTACCTATCTCAGACTCCACTGTAACAAGAAAAGCAAAAATCAACTGGAAAGATCTTGATAAAAGTGAATTCAAGGAACAGATAAGAACATTTCAAAAGCATATTGAAGAGAAATTAAAAGTAAAAGCTTTAATTGAAACTGATATAGTATTCCTAAATTGGTCAGAGCGTTTTGTAAGTAGTGAGGAATCAAAGGTTTATCAAGAATATCCTTACGCAATATTGACCTTAACTGGTCGAGTTAAGCACAATAATACACAGGTAAAATACTATAAAAATTATGGTGGTTTAGGGGGAGTAGATGTATTACCTTTTGACAAACTAGATGAAACTGATAGTTTTGTTGAAGTAATCAATAACCTTCCTTCCGCTAGATCAATATATCAAGGAACTTCTAAAGCAGTATTAAGTGAAGATATGGCTTGGACATGCTTACACGAAGTACTAGGACACTCACTAGAGGCAGATAATGTTCTTTCAGGTCGTTCTTTTTCAGCGGGTATGCTAGGTATGAAAATCGCACCGTCTGTTGTAAGTGTCATAGATGACCCCTATATTGAAACAGTAGGTTATTATGAATATGATTCTGAAGGGATTAAAGGGCGGGGAACCTTACTGGTAGATGAAGGTATATTAGCAGATTTTCTACATAGCCGAGCAACAGCTGCTGCTATGGATAGTGAACCTTCTTCAAATTATCGTGCTTTTAGTTTTGAATTTTTACCTCAGGTTCGAATGAGTAACTTCTTCTTTGAGCCAAAGGATCATTCTGAGGAGGAATTATTTGAAAATGTCAGAAATGGCATCTACATAGGTGAAGGATTAGCGGGATCAGCTGAACCTCAAACTGGTGAATATAATTTCGATGCTCAATATGGAAGAAAAATAGAAAATGGAGAGCTTACAGATTACATCCTTCAATTTCAAATTAGTGGTCGTATGATTGAAACTCTATCAAAAATAGAATGTATTGGAGATAGACTCCTTGCACAACCAGGTAGTTGTGTCAAGAATAATCAAAGAATTTTTGTTGGCTCTGTTTGCCCTAAAATAGCTGTTTCTGAGATGAGAGTGAGTTAGATGTACACAGATGAAGAGTTAAAAGACACAGCAGTTAGGGTGCTTCAAAAACTTGAAAAGAAGTACAATTTTGAATGTGCTGAAGTTTATATTCAATCTCTTGCGCATATGATGGGTGGAACAGAATACAGAACTCCTAAAGTTTTTCAATCAACTCACCGAGCAGGTTGCGCACTGAGATATTTTAAGAACAATGAGTTGTTTTTTGCTTGTTTTCCATTACCAACAGTACTCACAGAAATTGACAATTTACTTGATGTTACAACTTACCCTATCTTATCTAAAAAGTTTGATTTTCCTGAAATCAGCCTTGGTTCCTCAAGAATTGAGAATATCTACGATAGAAGAATTGCTTCTATGAATGAGGAAGAAATGTTCAATTTATCTTATTCTCTCAATCAAGCAGATGAGAGCTTCAAGGAGATAATTCTAGATGGTTCTCTAATGCTATCGCTAGAAAGAAAAGCTATAGCAAACTCTTCGCAAGCTGTAGCATTTGAAAAAAGCACTTGGTTTGATATTAATGTCAGAGCTTTATATCGAGGTTTCAATATGATTTCAAGTTCTGAGAAGCATCTTACAAGTAGACAGATACCAGCGTCAATTAACAGCATTATTGATGATCTAATCTCTGAGACAATACAAAAAACTGTCCATGCTGATAAGATTGAAAATATTGAAATTCCACTAGTATTCTCTCCAATGGCATTCTCTCAGATACTTTCCTTTTCTTTTGTTCCTCTTTTAAGTACAAATTCAAGTAAAAAATTATCTTTAGAGTTATCACCGAATTTTAATTTAAAGGATGATGGTACTGTTCCAGGTCTACCAAACTCAACAGCTTTTGATGATGAAGGGGTTAATCAAGCTAAAACAATTGTAATAAAGGATGGTATATTTGAACAACCTCTCAATAGTTCTCAGTTTCTTGGTTCAGATGAAGAAAGATCTGGGAATTCTTTCAGGGTGAAAATGTTTGAATACTTTCCAAGAAATTATCAAGCTTATCCATCCATTTTTCCTTCTAATCTTTTAATAGGTGAAGGTAAGACTTCATCAAATAATATAATTGAAGAAATATCTGAAGGGATATTTGTTAATTCCACCCAAGGATATATGACTGCAGACTATCATTCTGGAACTTTTAAAGTTTCAGCAAATGATACTTATAGGATTTCCAAAGGAGAAATTGTTGGTTCACTAGATACATTTGATATTATTGGTAATATGTTTGAACTTTTATCAAAAGACCCGCTATTTTCAAAAGACAGAAGAGTTGTTCGTCCTAGTAATACTCCTTATAGTATCGTGTCACCTTTTGTTGCTACTGATGAACTAACTATCTTCCTTTAGTCATTAAGTCACACATCTCTCTTTCTAGGAAAAACAAGTTCGAAAAAGTTTAAAAATACAAATGTTTTCCCAACTTTGAATACAACGTCCCCATTTAACGGTGATTTCATTGGTAAAAAAAAGAACTTCCTCAGCTATAGCAATATTAGTATTAATGTTTAGTATGAGTATTATAACCCTATCTCAAAGCAAGATTGAACAAACTTCACCTCTACCCAGTTTCGATGCAGTATTGAGACCTATATTTGCTGGAGGAGATGATAACACAACAGTAGTAGTTGCAAGAAATGACGCAGTTTTTAACGGATCTATAATAAAAGCTGAAGCACCTCTTTACTCTAATATGACTACAAATGTAACTATCTGGTACAAATTTAATGGTGGAGATAATGAGTCAGCACCTTTGTTATTTGGTGATGAGGGTACAAACATTCCTAACGGTTTAAGCTGGGAAGATTCAACTTTGATGACATATGATAACGAATCCTCAGTTGAAATTGGCCTTGGTATTTATGCTTATTATAATTACACATTTAACTTGAACTCCTCATTTATATCGTTCTACGCTAGATATGGTGAATATGAAGATAATTTCAAAATACCTAATATTATCACAACTGGTGTTTGGTTAGAATCCTATTTTGTTCAAGAAGAATACACCCAATATGAGGATATTGAATTAGATATAATCTTACACGATTACAATATCACACAATACGGGTTAATGTATAGAGAAGTAGAACCAACACATAGTCTCCCATTTGAGAATGTGACATACTCTCTATCTGCTGAAGATGTTCAAACAAATGTAACAGCGGCAATTGCTCACTCTTTTGAAGTAGGAACTCAAATAGAGATTAGATCATTTATAGTTCAATATGACAATATTACTTTAGAAAACAGAATTCTACAAGAAAACAAAGTTCGTTTGATTACTCTTGTCGATGGCAATCCTGAATTAAATGTTGAAACAGAACTCTTCACCAATTCGAGAGATGTAAGTATTAATTGGTATGCTGAAGCTATTAACTCAAATATTACAGCTGTTGAAGTTGATTGGGATGATGGTACCGGTGTTGAATCGATTTCTAATGTATCAATATTCAAAATTACACACGAATATGCCAGTAGTGGAGAATACAATATTTTTGTAACTGCTTATGCAGGGCTTGGAGCTACAACTGAGAACATTACTATTCTTATAGAAACTATAGCACCAACTGGGACGATTTTTCTACTTGATGAAGAAGGAAATTCAATTTCACCAAATGAAACAGATACCATTGATATGATTGTTGAGAAAAAAGCACTTCAATTCAATGTTACAGGTATTGACAACATTGGTGGAAGCGGTGTAGAAAAACTAGTTATTATGACTGATGAAGGTAATATAATTGAAAGTCCAGTGGACACAGTTTTAACTATACCTTTCCTCGAATATGGTTTCCATGTCATAACCTTCAAAGTAGTAGATTTTGCCGGTAATGAGTATTCCTTCGTCGTTTATGTAAAATTAATTGAAAAAGAATTACCAACTTATGCTGGTGTTCCATTTCCATTTGGGTTAATAACTGCTGTAGGACTTATTGCCATAACGCTGATTTATCTTAAAAAAAGAAGATAATCTCTTCTCTTTTTCTTTTGTAAAACCTTTTTAGTATCCATTAACTATATCTATTAACATGTTTAGTGATTCTGCTCCTGACCAGATAATGAGTGAGGAGGAAATTGTAAAGTATTTACTTGACTCATTAGAAGATGAGAGAAAGGATTTTAGCATTTTTGCAATCAGACAACTTAAACATTATCATTCAGCGAAGATAGTAGAAAAATTACTAAGGATTGTAGAAGAGGAAAGAGATACAGATAAGAAGGTTGCAGCTCTTGGTTCTCTGAAGAAACGAAAACCCAATCTTTACACTAAAGATGTAGTCCTTAAACAAATATTATCTCCTGAGGAAGAAATACGTACAGAAGCAGCTAATGTACTCATAGAATATGATGAGAGTATAATACCTGATTTAGAATCAATTTATGGCAATAATCTTCAAAATTATGCTGTAGATAAGATCGTCTGGTTGTTGGGTAAGGTAGGAACTCCTGATACATTGCCAATCCTGCTTAAGTATAGAGAAACATTACAAGAAGAAAACCGACCAACTCTAGATGATGCAGTTGAGAATATTAAAAGAAAGTACACTAAAATGATGTTCAAAGAAATAGAAAAAAAGGAAAATGAATAACTATTCTTTCCATGCTATTGCTGAAATTTCTACATCAACATCTAAAGGTAATCTAGCAACTTCAATAGCTGCTCTAGCGGGAGGTTTTTCACCAAAAAATGATCCATAAACTTCATTCATTTGTTTAAATTCATCCATATTTTTGAGATAGACCCTACATCTTACTAAATCATCCATTGAATAACCTGCTTCCTCTACTATAGCTTTCAGATTTTCCATAACTTGTTTCGTAGCGTTTTGTATATCCCCTCTAATTATATCTCCTGTGGAAGGATTCGCAGGAATCTGACCAGCTATAAATAAGAAATCACCAGCTTGAATTGCTTGTGAATATGGACCAACAGGAGAAGGTGCATTTTCTGTTAAAATTACTTTTTTCGATGACATATCTTAAAGTTAGTCTGCGATATAATAAACATTATCCTAAATCAATGATCGGTAAGATTTTGAATAATAAAATAGATTAAACCCACTGCAAAATTAAGAACAATTCTATCTTTTCTAGAATATTTTGCTTCAACTATATCGACATATATAACCTTAGGGAGGATGATTTTAATGACATCCATCATCAATTGAGGAGTAAGCCCAAAAGGTTCTGCTGTTGCTAGAGTTGGCACAAAGGTTTGATCTAAAGAATCTAGGTCAATAGAAAGGTATATTCTGTCAAACTTTTTGACAAAATTCTGTAAAACTTTTAATGATTTTTCCTTCTCAGAGAATAATTTGGAGGTTGGAATAAATTCTACATAATTATTCCTTAATCTCTCATGTTCTTGTGATGTTTGTGTGAATGCGTGCCCCCCGATTAGGAGCATCTGATCTCCATCTAGTTTCATGTTTTTCTTAAGATTAGCAAATACTGTACCATGTGAATAAAATACCTTTGGAGGGTATTCATCATTAAGATCTGCATGCGCATCTAACCAAATAACAGCTGTCTTATCATCCCAAGGAGCAGCGGCAAGCATATCATAGGTTATGCTGTGATCCCCTCCTATAGCTATTAGTTTGTTGTTATTATTCGATACTTTTTTCCAGAGCTGATTTACAATATCTATTTCTTTCATAGAATCAATATCTCCAATATCATAAAAACTAGTTTTACTTTTGGAAATATCAAATTCAGAAGAAATTCCACTAAACTCAAGTGATTGTTCTCGAATTTCTTTTGGAGCTTTTCGAGAACCTCCAGGAGTAGTCTTTGCTTTCTCTACAGGAATTCCTACTAATATAATTGAATCCTTCTCATTAAAGTTAGAGAAATCTTTTACTGGATAAAAACCAACAAATGTTCTAGTCATATTCTGTCTTTCCTATGTTTAAAATATTACAAAGAGTACATTGCTATAACTATTTCTCACGAAGATAATAGTCTGGCGATGCTACGAATCTTTTATCTTCGTCAACATCTCCTTCTTCAATATCTGATGCTATTTCATCCATTATTTCCTTATCACTAATATCTGCGAGAATCTTTTGTTTCTCAACAGTGATAACCCGACCCAGGTCTATAGTTCTAGGCTTGAATTTAGTCATAGTTTCTTCAATTTCCTCAATTTTAGTTATCTTTCCTATGAGATTCATAAAGGTCATAACCATATCGGGACGAAGTGCTAATTGTGGAGCGATACTCAAGAGTTTTCCAATTGAAATCGCCAAATTATAAACGAAATTACTGTCCTTTTCTAACAACTTCGCAGGATTGGAATTAACGAATGATGCTATAAGAAGCAAATCTATTGAAGTCCATAAGTTTAGTACAGGTTTCTCTTTGAGTTCTAAATTATGGATAACTCCAAGCTCAGTACCTTTTACATTCTCAACAACCTTTCCTCGTATGTTAAAAACATCAGCTATGGAGAATTGTTGTGCTCCATAATCTAATAAAATGTGTTCACTTACAATTTTTAGATTCCCAACAGAGTACAAATCATATTTTGAGCTTTCTACAGTATCTGGTAAGATACCAGTGTTTTTCTCTATTAAGATTTTCTTCAGAAATTCAGGATTCTCGATTTCTTTTGCAGACATACCAAATTCTTTAGATAGTTCTTTAATGACAATTTTCTTTTTATCTGCTGATAAAATTTCTGTCTCATTAATTGAATCAGTTGCAAAGAGAAAATCATGAATAAAATCGAAAAGATCATCAGATAAGTTTAGTCTTTTAGATACTAGAAAATAACCTTTGCTTGGATGATAAATTACTGATTTAGCTGTTCCAACAATCTGATTGAATACGTTCTTGATTTCTATGTCTTGTTTTTCTGTAAGTAAGCTAGTGAAATTATTGCTCTCAGTAGGATTATAATATGGTAATAAAGAACCACTCAATTGAATATTTTCGTTTTTAATTCTAATTTCACGTTGAGTTTTTGAGATAGATTCAAGTGGAACAAAGAGATAATTTATTGGTTGCAGCATAACTTTCTTTATTTCTCCTGCTAATTCCACATTTTTCCTGTTACAATACTCAATAATTGTCTCAGGTATGAGGAAACTGAATGGAACATGAGGAAGAGTATTTACTAATTCATTCAAGATATACTCTTTTTTATCTTCTTCAGTTTCTATACCTTCTGTTTCCTCTGTAGATAAAAAGTTATCATAAATTCTCCTTGCCATTGAAAGAGAAATCTCTTGTTGTTGTAGAATTAGTATTCCATACTTTTCAGCTAGTTTAGCAGGGCCCATTAAGAAACCAACTAAATCATTTTGTTCATCAATTACAGGTTTCCCAGTAAACTTCCATAGTGTTCTTAATTCGGATAATACCATATAGTCCAAATCTTTGGTTTCAGTACTGGAAGCTATAGAAACTTTATTTTTCAATTGCTGAAAACTAACAACTTCACTATAACGTTGAATCTTAGTTTCTATATCAATAGCTAGATCCTTGAAATAGGGCGTAACGATTTCTTGAAAACGCAGATGTTCTCCATAGATCTGATCCATTGCGTCTATATCACGTGTATAGTCATTGATATCATCATCAAGTAGTTCTTCATAGATATCAAACTGTTTCATGTTATGATCCATAATTTCTTTCTGTTTTTTAGTAAGTTTTTCTTTATTAATTTCATAGAAAAGAGCGAATCTTTCTTTCTCTTGTAAGATCTCCATTTTCCATTTAAGGGTATCTTGAGCTGCTTTACGAAGAATCGGTCTGTTACGAAGAACTCTGTCGTTAATTTCGAAAATTATCCCTTTCAATTCAGGTTTATCTGTTTCTAATCTTCTTAAACGGTTAATATTTTCGCTAAGTTCATTGTTAAAGAGCAGGAAATTGTTATGAGTATTTTTGAACAGATGATCTTTAGAAACAGAAAAGAGGAGCTCAGATAATTTGTAGAAATGCTGGAATATCTTGTGTTGTTTAGCCTCTACTTCATTTTTACTTGTCATATATTCTTGATCATCTAATTTTCCAGAAACATAATCTTGTTCTAAATTCATTTCCTCTTCGAAGGTTTTAGTAGCCGCTTTGATGGCCATGTGCATAACATAACGTACTTTTAATTCTTCGATTTCAAGAATTGGCATATTCTTTAGCTCCATCATTGGTAGTTCTAGGGTTCTTTGAGGTACCGATGGAATGGAAGTGTCAACTACCACTTGGTCAATCTGTTGAATATCTGATTCTAGTTCGGGAAGAGCTTTCTTAGTTTCTGCAATTTTTTGTGTTTCTTCTTTAGATTTCAATGCAGTTGGAAGACTAGTGAGGATTTCTTGATATTTGTTCTTTAGAGTTTGATAGGTTCTCCTATCGATAGACCCTCGAATATAGCGAAGATCTAAATCTCTTATGAATCGGAGAATTCTACGTTTCTTAACTGTGGATTCTTCAGCAGACATTATTAATAATGTAAAGTGACCACACCTAAAAATATGTTCCTAAACATCCGAAAAAACACCTCCTATTTTTTTGGCTGAATTTCTAAATAGTTAATGAAGCATTAGCATGAGTTCATCGACTAAACACCTTAGAAAGAATAAGAATTAGAAACTTATGTAAATTCTTTTAAGTTCCACATTTTCTTTGTGTTTGTTATCAATGGAAACTGTATCTGTAATTCTATTAGTGTTATTAATTTTCTTTTCTTTATTGCATCTACTAGGTGAATTCCTTGTTGATAATGGAAAAGAGAAATTCATGATTATTAGATATCTTACAAAACCCTTTCTCATGCCATTACTTCTATTATTCTATGTTATTGGAAACGTTAATATCAATTGGTTAATCAGTAGTGCTATAATTGGTGGATTTGTAGGTGACATCTTCTTGATGCTACCTGATCCTGAGAAAACTCGTAAATGGTTAAGAATAGGTCTAGTCTCCTTCCTTGTAGGACATATTTTATACATAGCTGCTTTTATCTATATAGCAGGAAATTTTGCTCATTTTGTCTGGTGGAGTGTTTTACTTGTGATACCTTTTGTAATTGCAGCAGTTATAGTCCATCCACGTTTGACTAAACATACTGGCAAAATGACAATAGCTGTAACTATATACATTATTGTAATTGGGTTAATGGGAATAAGCACAACTTTCCTTTTCGGTTATGGAACAATCGGGGGAATACTACTTCTGTACATAGGAGCATGGATGTTTGCAGTTTCAGATACAATAAATGGATATGTAAAATTTGTTAGCGTGTTTAAGTATGAAAGAGTTATTACAATGTTTACATATATAACAGGTCAACTAATGATTGTGCTAGGTGTTATATTTCTATAGATCAACATTATCTTTGCTTCTTTCACATGTATAACAAGCGTTGAACATCAGTTATCAGATTGTTTTTACCTAGGGTAGAATCCCCACTTGGTGACCGATATATCTCAGTCTACAACTATTTTCATTAGAATCTTCAGACATACAAAAAAAAGAAAGAATATTGATTTAACTTTTTGTTGCAAATGTACGTAATTCAATCTTTAAACAAAATAATGTCTAGAAGTGATTCTTTTCTTTTGTAATATCCTTCTTTTGTTCTAACTAAATATTCTTCTAATAGTCATTTAGATTATTTTTAATTATTTTAACTATATCTTTTCCCAACTAATATTGAGTAAGATTTAAGCACTAAGAAAACTAATTTTACTTTGATGAATTATTATGCCTGATTTAGCAACACATTTTGGATTATCTCTACTAATTAATATGGCTATCTTTGGAAGAAAAGAAAAAAAACAGTGGTTATGGATTATTCTTTTATCCCCTCTGTCTGTTTATCACGATATAGATATCTTGTTTAAGCATAGAGTTATCTTACATTCTTTTTTGATTCAAGCTTTAGTTGTTGTAGCTGTTTATCTCCTAACAAAAAGAAATCTTTTCTTCACTGGAGTTGTAGCTGTTTATGTTTTTAGTCATATATTGATGGACATGAGCCAGTTTTATGTTGCTTGTTTTTGGCCATTATCTAATGGTGTCTTTTCTTTCCATTTTGATATATTTGTAAATATGTCTGACACTTTTATGATCGATTCTGATATTTCTGGTAATTTTGAGAACAATTTCCCCAGCACAGGACTTGAACAGTGGGGAACTCTACTCTCCACTTTAGGGTTGTTGATATCTTTTTGCGCTGTTCTTGTATGGATTATTCACTATTACAGATTGTCAAAAGATCATAAGAAAGAAATAGTCACGAAATCTGGTAGTAAATTAGTTAAGGAAAAACGGAGAGAAAAAAGTAGAAGGAGAGAAAAAAATGGTTAAATCCAAAAAGAAAATCCTGATAGGAATAATTATCATTCAATTGCTTCTTTTTTCAAATATAATCCAAGCAAACGGTGATATAACTGTTATTGCTTCAAGAGTATCTAAGATTAGTGAGATAAAGGTAGATGATAACCCTAGATATTTGAAGCCCAATCATACCCTCTTCAGTTTTGATGCTGAAGCAGAAATTCTAAACAGAGATGATGAAAATCAAACAGTATCAGAGTTAGGAGATTTTGATCCCAAAGTCCGTATTTATGCTTCACTTGTTAATAAATCAATAGAACTGATCCAAAAAGTATCTTACTCTACTGCATGGACCGATTTCACTTATTCCCCAGGTATAACCACAGAATATGAACCAGTTAGGTTATATATTAATCAATCGGGATTATCTCACCTTCCAGATGGCAACTATACTCTAGATAGACCCATTAATACAGCGTCTAAATATGGGGCAGGTGAACCGGCAGAAGTTTTACTCACATTTTTCCAAATGATCTCTGGTATCATAAATATTACCTATACTAACTTTACAGTACTAACACTTCCAGAAGAAACATCCGCATTCTCAATTCAATTAACAATTATCTTCTTAATTTCAATTGCAATTCTTGTTGTAAGGAGGAAAAGAACAAAAATATATTGCAAATAATTACTTGTATGATTTCCTCCCTTTTTTCTTATCCTTTCAACTATCTGAATGATTCCCCAAATAAACAAAGTCACCCCAGCAAAGAAGATAATAATCGCAAGAATTATCACTACTATTCCAAGAGGAAGCTTATCTCCTGTAAGACCAATACCAAAACCTACTTCTGCCCAATCTCCTCCAAAAGAAAGGAAAAGTAACCAAGAAGTATAAGCTAAAGGCATCATCCATATCATCTGAGCAGAAATACCCAAGACAATTGGTACATACAGCCATATCGAACTCAAAAATAGTAGTAATTTGGCAATTACTTCTTTTACATTTATCTTGAATCTTTCCCTCACTTTAGTCCTCCCTACTTCTTTTTCTACGTCTATATCTTCTTCATCTGTGTTCAACTCATGGCTATCGCTCATATGATTTTTCCTCTTTTTAGTTGTCTATTAACATAATAATAAACTCCCCCGTAAAAAGGAATGGCTAAAAGAAACATAAAGTACCAATAATTGCTCTTATCCTTACTTGTGGGGTCTTCAGGGGATATAGTAGGTGGATATTCTGGGGGTTCAGATAAGGGATAAAGATCTGAAGCAAAAGCAAAACCTGCAATATCGTAACGGATGGTTCCGTTCCAATTCGACCAATAATTTCCCTCTTGCGTCGCTTCCTCGTGCCAGGTATTATTCTCTCCTGCATCATATCCTTGAGATGTGCTACCGATTTTGTTTCTCACAAAGGTATTATGATGAACCAGATTGTTTGATGAGGTGTCATCAATCATAACTCCATAACCAGTATTCTCAAGTAGATTGTTATATGTTATCAAGCAATTACTTGAATTGACTAAGCTAAGACCATTATTATTATTGTCTGAAAGTGTATTATTCACTAATATACTGTTTGTACTCTCACTCACAAGTATACCTTGTTTCGTACTATTTTTGCAGTAATTATTTTCTAATGTAATGGTATCAGACTCATAAACACCTATCCCATTTTGATTATCAATACAAGTATTATTACTAATTATTAAATCAGCACTTCTGGAAATATAAAGCCCTCCCCATTCATTATTAACAAAATAGTTGCTTGCTATTGTGGCACTGTCAACAGAAGAAATGTATCCAGCATCATAATTATCAAACAAATAATTATTCTTAAAAAGCAGATTAGGACAGAAAGATAGCCATAAAGTGTAATAACTTTGACTGAAACTACAATCTGAAACTGTTAAATTACCACAGTGTCTTGCATAAAGGAGAAACTTAGCATCACTAAGATTTTGATTTCTTATGGTTGCATTAGCACAAAAAGAGAGTAAGATCTGTCCATAAGCTTCATCTGATAAATCTAGATTACTCTGATTACCAAAGAACCCTATTAATTTACTCTTTATCAAGTTGTTCTGAACGTTATATAGTTTGTAATTATTCCAATCTGTGCATTCTAAACCACCATTTGTAAAAGAGTTATTGATGATATTGCTAAATGTAGAAGATTGTATTTCTAGTCCAACCATCCCTCCATCTATTATAGTATTATTTGCTATTGTTGAGTAAGGAGAATAATGAAATAGCATCCCAACACCATAAAAATCTGTATCAATACACGTATTATTTGTTACATAAGCAAAATCACAACTTGTTATCCAAATACATCCACCATAATTATTTCTAATTTCGTTGAAAGTTACGGTGCAATTATCAGCTGAATTTATTTGTATGCCCCAATATCTTCCGTTAATAGTATTATTAGTGATGATTGCTGTGTTTGCGTCCACATGACTGATATAAATGCCACCATCAGTAAATGTGCAATTGCGAATAAGGAAGTGTTTTGTTGTTTGAATTATGTTAATATTTTGACTAGAACCTGACAAAGTATAATTCTCAATAACATATGGATCAGTAATATTTCCTGAACCTGGGAAACCATAAGTGATAAAATCTTCATCTGAATCTATCTCAAAATAGGGAGGAGCTGCTAATTCTATGGGAGAATAAGCTTCATCATTCATTGAGTTAGTGTGTGAGATGTTCAATGAAGAAATAATTATTATCAGGAGATAAGGAGCAAGAATCTTTTTCTTCAATTTCAGGTGGTAAGTGTTTTGCTTCATTTCAATCCTCTCAAAGCATCTTTTCTTGTACTTCAACCTATTTCATTTAACACATCTTAATTCTTTTTCACAAGTATTAGATCCGGATTAGTTTTTTCAGTCTGCTCAATTTGCTTAAACATTCTTCTTTATTTATATATAAAAATCTATCTTGTTTGAGCGCTATAAAAGAATAGAAACATCATTGTGGATAGCTAACCAGAACAACGCACATCAAACTATGATCGTTCACCTAGATAATGATACTAACCCAAGTACAATCCCATACTCGGCATTTTTTTCGTAATCAGCTTGATCTTTTCCTTCTTCTCTTATAACATCAAACGAACTTATAGATTTATGAAGTAGTTCTGTAGCTTTCTCTAAGTCTTGATTATTGAATAATATCAATTTACTAAACGGAAGTGTTTCTTTTTCCATTTGTTCTTTTATCTCTTCGTTAGACATAGTTGAAACATCTATAATCTGTTTACTTATTGCAAAGGCTGTTAGATAAAGTTGAAATAGTATAGCGTCACGCATTTTTCCAGGAGAATCTCTCAATCCTCTCCTCAGCTCTCTCTCTTCTTTTTCATAAAATTTTTTGTTTATGGTATATGTTTTTTCTATTAAATTTGTTCCAGCAACAACATTTGTCTTTGAAATTATCAATTCTCTTTCCTCTAAATGTTTCAAATGGTAGTAAATGTTCGTTTTTTTCAAATTCAGTTTTTTTGCAATTGCTTTTGCAGTGATACCATCACTTCTCATAATGTCGAACCATATTGCTATCTTTATTGGGTCATTCACGAGATCAAGAATATCAATTGAAACTCTAGATTTGCTCATATTTCTCAAATTAAAATAGATAGAAGAATTATAAATGTTCTGAATTTGATAGAAGTAGTATGTAGATTTAACAGGAAAGAGCAATTACCTTTCGACACATAGAGCGAAGATTCTCTTTCCGTTTCTTAATCTATTCTAATGTTAAGTATCGCTCTATCTGTGTAGAGAGACATTTATATATTATGAATCGTAGAAAATAAACAATTTACACAATTTAAGAAGTAAATAATTGTCAAATCTAAACCAAAATACAACAATTTCAGACTTCTAGACTGTTAAAGGGTGAAATAGGTGAAAACAAGAAAATCCATGATCATAGTAATCGTTTTGTTAATCAGTGTGAATTCCTTTACACCAAATTTGAGTTTTGCTAAAAATAGTAACGGCAAACAAGTTCCAGAGACAAATTATGTTGACCAAGAACCAATTATCATTCTTAACGATGACAATTTTACAGATTATGGCTTTCCTGGTTCTGGAACTCTTGTTAATCCATATAGAATTGAGGATCTGATTATTACTTCAAATGGTGAATACTCAATTTCAGTTCAAAATACAACAAGCTATTTCATAATTAGGAATTGCTTTCTCAACTCAACAACTAACGGTATAAAACTAAAGGACATTGCATATGGAACTGCAGTGATAGAAGATAATCATTTTTCTAACTTTGTACTAGGGATAGGACTATACATAGAGAACTCTTCTTCTTGTGAAATCATTAACAATTCCTTTTCAAACACACGAACTGGTGTCATGACCGGACTAGGTTCTAATGAGTGTCTTGTCCGGAATAATTCCTTTGAGTATATTTTAGATGGGTGCTTTTTGATGCAAGAATCAAATGACTGCGAGATTAGCTCAAATGAGTGCTTCTCTTCGAGAAATTTCTTACATGCATACCATTGTAACAATTTAACAGTGGTTAACAATTACTGTAACGACGTGCAATCATTCGTATATGTGGGTTACTCCGAATTATGTAATATTTCCAATAATATCTGTTATAATGTTGCTGAATCTGCTATAATTATTTCTAAAGTCGACATTTGCAATATTTCTTCAAATATTTGTAATACAAGCTTAGTTGGTTTCAGGGTAATATCTTCATCAAAAGTAGAAATAAACTCTAACATAATAGACGGAGGAATCTATGGTTTAGGAATTTATAAGTCCAGAGAATGTTATATCAAAAATAACAATTTCACAAAATGTGGTATTTCTATTGAAGAAATGGAAAAAGAAGATATTCATACTTGGATACTAGAAAATAATCATGTTAATGGAAAGACTCTCGGTTTCTACAAGCATAAAGGGGCAGGTTTTATAATAGAAGGTGATTATGGTCAACTTATTCTACTTAGTTGTTCCAAAGTAATTGTAAGGAATATCGAGATCGAAGAAACCAGCATGGGAATTGGTGTTTTTTATTGTTTTGATACAATAATCGAAAACTGTACGATTAATAATACGTTTAACAATTTTGTTCTTTATGGATGCATTTCTTGTAACCTCACATCAAGTTACAGTTTTAATTCCACATATGGCATACTAATCGATAATTC
Organism: Candidatus Heimdallarchaeota archaeon; assembly: GCA_030611665.1. Lineage (GTDB taxonomy): Archaea > Asgardarchaeota > Heimdallarchaeia > Heimdallarchaeales > Heimdallarchaeaceae > UBA460. The sequence continues at coordinate 28,586 of JAUWPI010000003.1, forward strand.
AGAAAATTGCTTTATTATCAATACTGAGTGTTATGAGAATGATTATGGGATTAGGGTTAGACAATCTGAATATTGTAGTATTAATAAGAATAGCATATATGAAAATACCTTCTATGGAATTGAAATCCATTACTCAAATTACTGTAATATTACTGAAAATCAATGTTATCAAAATACAAAGAGCATTTATCTTCACAATGCTTTTACCATCATTATCGAAAACAATGAAATATCAGCAAATCATCCAAATCTTGATTATAGTAAGAATTCTGCAGGGATTTATTCAACAATAGCTATGGAGGTTACAATCACACAGAATTCTTTTACTTATAATAACATAGGGGTGTTTCTTTCACTTGGACGTTATTTTACAATTTCTGATAATGAGTTCAAATATAATGAATATGGTATTGACGGTTTTCACGTCTTAAACAGTGAAATCAAATACAATTTGTTCGAAGAAAGCGAATTTTATGCACTTACTTTAGGTTATTCTTCAACCGAAAATACTATTCATCATAATGCTTTCATTAACAATAATAACGGGAAGATACAGGCTCTAGATAATGGTTCCAATAATACTTGGTATGAAGTAGAGACAGAAGAAGGTAATTATTGGAGTGATTATCAAGGAACAGGGAATTACAGTATAGATGGTGAAGCTAATTCTTATGATCTTTATCCACTTGCAGAATCACCTATCTCTTCTCCACCAAACAACAATATTTACTATGCGTTTTTCTCACTGTTAGTACTAATTCCGATAACAGTATTACTAATCAAGAAATATAGAATTAAAAAAAATTAAGGTTTTCGCGATGAAAGATAAACTTAAGGTTGTTTTATCAAAAATTGTTACTACCATACTAGTGCTTCCAACCATTATCTGGATCTATTCTCCCATAATAGCAAGCATTCTTATTCCTATGGCTTATATGCTTCCCTTAGCCTTCTCTTCTTGGAGCATGTTTGCTTTTTTTGGTAACCCAAGCTGGTTAGCAGGATATTTTAGATTCCCCGAGTTTATTTCCTTAATGATCTTCGAGGTTCTTACATTTGTTCTTGGACTGACTCTGTTCATTTGGGGGGTAATTACTTTAGTTAAAGTTAAGAAAAAAAAAGAAGGATTAGCTACAAGTGGCCCATATAAATATGTAAGACATCCTCAGCACTTAGGGATTATACTCATGGCATTTGTAAACGCGCTTTATATTCCTTGGACGACAGATCGTGGCATTAAAATTGGTGATATTCTCTCATGGTCTATTTTTGCCATCATATTATTCTCTGTTTCTGAATATGAGGATTGGACTTTGAACAAACAATTTGGAAAAGAATATCTGCTGTATAGATCCAAGACAGGAAGCTTCTTCCCTAAATTGACTAAGAAACAAATCGATGAGAAAAACATAAAAGAACCCAATTATAAGATTCGTATTCCTATTGCTGTATTTTCATATGCTTTGTTTGTTACATTGCTATATCTCCTTGTAGAGCTGCTGTCTCTTCCATCGATAAGATGGACATATTGGCCAGTAGATTATATTAGCCCAAAATATTGGCCTATGGTTTTCTTGTTTCTATCTCTTTTCCTCAGCCTTGGTTTTGCACTAGTACGTAGAAAATATTCTTCTAAAAAAGAGTTGGATGAACAAAATATAGCGACTAAAGAGAGTATTTGAATTTAATCAAAAGATCTTGTGTTTGACTCAGAAATATCAGTTCAATCAGTGTCATTATAAGGAATAGTACTAATAGTACCTCTTGATTTTTGAAAATATATTAACGTTCTAAATATTTTGAATAAGTTTATAACTATAAGCGATGATAGTATACCAACAAGTTACTGATTTATTACAGAGATTAGAGGAGTTTCATAGAATGAAGGGTGGTAAAATGAGTGAAAAGAGTATTTCTATAAAGATGCTTGATATGGTTAGCGATCCCATCAAGATAGAAATTTGGGATGAAATCATGCGGGGAGTCAATTTGACCGCAAAAGAATTAACTAAAAAGCTTAATCTAAAAAAGACAAATATTTACTATCATCTCAACCAATTAGAAGAGAGCAAGTTAATTGTTTCTGAGAACCATATCCTTCCAGGAAAGAATCTCTTACAAAAAACGTATAAAATCAATGAAGAAATTTACAGTCCGAAAGAATTTAAGGTTAGAAAGGAGCTAGTGGAGAATCTTGATAGAATGAGAGAAGCTGCTCTCTTTCAGCATTACTTAGTTGTGATGCATCTAAATAGGAAAATTTTACAGATATCAGAAATGACCAATGAAGAAGTTAAGGAGTCAATAAAACAAGATAAACACAGTCTTGCTAAAATTCTTTATATCAGAGATAAGGATTTAGCTCTTGTTAGAGAGACATTAAATGGGTTGGTTGACGCAATCATTGAATCGCAGAGAAAAGATACATCTCCAACAGAAATCTGGGAAGACATAACACATGCAATGATATATGGACTATTACCAACGGAGAAGGATGTAAAATGATGTAAAATGATGGAAGATTCTGTTCTAACCAAAACTAAAAGATTTATTAGAAAAAACAACTTAGTCTTTCGTGCTACTGTATTAGTTATTCTTATCGTTGTAACAGTTTATAGTTTTTTTCTAGAGGATAGTTTACTTCGAGTTATTTCCATCTTAGCCATTTGTACAACGGTTGCTTCCTTTCTCTCTCACTATGTTTTCAATTACTTTTATGGTGAAGGTTACAAACTTGCTTATGTTATAAATGAGATCCTTTACCTGTTTGTTGGTATACCAATCATGATTATTGCTATAGGGTATCTTCCACTTAGTATCTACACGCTCTTTTTTGCTACTGAGGATGCTAGTTGGATTGTTCCCATTTTGATAGCTATCATGGTCACCGCACAGGTTTTTTCCTTTGTCTACACTCTAAGACATAGAGGGAAGGAAAAAGGGAGAACTATTATTCAGAATATCAAATATCTATTTGATTTTAAGACCAGAGCAGAAGAACAACGAAAGCACCTAGAACAAGCAGAGCAGATTGAAGAGTTTTACACAAGGATGGGTTCAGTGAATTTAAACGTTGAAGAAATGATGGAGGATAGTAAAGTAGTTTTTAGAGAAGATGAGTTAAAGGGTAACCGAGGGATAAAACTAGAAAAACGAGTTTGTTGGAATTGTAAAACAGTTAATGAAGGAGATTCAATAATCTGTGAAAAGTGTGGATGCAAACTTGAAAAAGGGTAATCTTGCTTGATTAGGAGAACTAGTTTTACTATTTCTAATTTAATAGAAAGGAAATAGATTTGCTTAGAAATGGCTTCTTAAAATTCAATATCACTTAACATAAAATCAAAATGGGCTCAGTTTTCATCCTTTTGTTGCTGATTCTTTTGTTAATCCTAAATCCTTCAATCGCGGGTAGATTTATTCATTACTTGAATTCTATTTCTAAAACCTATAATAGTTTACAAAGAAAAAAAGGTTCATACCTAAATGAAAGAGAAAATTATTTTTCATTTATTCTAGATGTTTTATCCTCCTCTTTCTCATGAATATAACAGCTACTACTATGATCCCTCCATATATTGGAAGAAAATACAATCCGAAGAGATATGTCCAATTATCCCATTGTAAGGGGTTACTTCCATGTTCCACTTCATATCCATCTTTTCGTCCATCTTTATCTGTGTCAGATGTGAAAATAGATGTATGATAGGTTTTGAGTTCTTCATAATTAGTTAAACCATCATTGTCTTCATCTTCATTAGCATCATTAACTAATGGATTCAAGCCTATTTGCACTTCTAAACCATCTAGTAAACCATCATTGTCAGAATCTGAATTTGTTCTATTTGTTTGATAAAAATTTTCAGTGATATCATCAAGATAATCGCTATCGCTATCAATATTCCCTGTTCGGAAAATAGAACCTCTGTAACAATGCCAAGGAAAAGCACCGGAAGAATCAATATTTGGAAATGAATAACAAAACAACACATTGTCAGCGCCAATCAGTATCTCAAGAATACCGTCATCATTTAAATCGGCAACACAGGGATTGGTTGTGATTCTATTTTTTAAAATGAAATTTCCTGTTTCTATACCTTCATGATTAATGATGTGAAAAACCATATTTGAAGGAACTAAGATTTCTAGATACGTGTCGTTATCTAAATCAGCAAGAACGGGAGACTTAATCTTATTTCCTGAAGTGAAAATCCATTCAATTTCACTAGTATAATTCAAACAATACAATCCTGTGCTTTCGGACCCTATCAATATTTCAGGAAAACCATCATTGTCTATATCTGCTGCAACAGGTGATGAAATTGTAGAATTAGCATTAAAATGCCATTTTTCTAGACCATTATTGTTCAAACAATAAAGATAATTATCAAGAGTTATAAAAAGTATCTCCAGTTTCTCATCATTATCTACATCTACTGCAATAGGATTAATAATTGAAGTTGTATGATTTGCTAAGAATCGCCATTCCTCTTTGCCTTGATGATCCAAACAGTATAAGGTAGAGTTGTAAGTGCCCATAAGAATTTCCAGCGTTCCATCACTATCCAAATCTGTCACGCAAGGAGAATAGATTGTATCGCTATTTATTTCATATATCCATTTTTCTATACCTAAATAACTTATGCAATAAATTTTTGTAACATAGGAACTAGAAGTTGCACTAATAGATACTACAATGATATCAAGTTCTCCGTCATCATCAACATCAGCTATGCAAGGAATGCCAAGAGTTATTGGAACTTCTTTCTGCCATTGAGTTTTCCCCTTTTCATTTAAACAATATAGGTTATATCCATCTGCTATTAGTATCTCTATTTTACCATCGTTATCTAAATCTGCTAAACTTGGAGAATTTACAATTTGTCCTTCTGTTGCAAATGACCAAATCTGTTCTCCTGAAGCATCCAAACAATATAAGTTTCTATCTAGTGAACCAATTAATACTTCTAGCATACCATTCCCATCTAAATCTGCTATACAAGGGGATGAAAAGAGAAAAGTATGATCTGCTTCAAATTTCCATTCCAAACGACTATCAAGGGAATATACTGAATGAATGTCAATAAATTTAAATCTAGTATCCTTTGGACTAGCTAAACAAAGAAAAATAATAATCACTATTGTGGAGGACTTTTTCCTTCTCTGCATTTTATTCACTCAATTTTTTAAGTTTTTTCCCCCTCAATTTTATTATAAGAATAGGCACAGCAATTGCTCCCCCATACAGAGGTAGCAAATACAACCCAAAGAGATAGGTCCAATTATCCCATCGTAAAGGGTCACTCCCATGCTCTATCTCCCAGCCATCTTTTCGACCATCTTTGTCTGTGTCAGAGGTGAAAATAGATGTGTGGTAGGTTTTGAGTTCTTCATAATTAGTTAAACCATCATTATCTTCATCTTCATCCGCATCATTAACTAATGGATTCAAGCCTATTTGCACTTCTAACCCATCTAGTAAACCATCATTGTCAGAATCTGAATTTGTTCTATTTGTTTGATAGAATTCCTCTGTAACGTCATCTATATAATCGCTATCGCTGTCAATGTTTCCTGTATTAAAATTTGATCCTCCTTCACGATGCCAGGGGGAAGCACCTGAAGAAACAACATCAGTAATCGAGATACAATAGAAAGAGCTTGGTACACAACTGATCACTATATCAAGAATCCCATCAGCATCTAAATCAGCAATACAAGGAGAAGAGGGGTACTTACAGTCTAAATCATATCGCCATTCTTCTCCTCCTAGATGACTAACACAGTATAGCACGCCATCTTTAGCACCAACCATTATTTCCAGAGTTCCATCACCGTCCAAATCAGCAACAGCAGAATTCAATGGTTGCTCTTGTAACAAAAACTTCCACACCTCTCCTCCTGTGTAATTCAAACAATTGAGAGCATTGTCATCAGAACTAAATATTATTTCCAAAAACCCATTGTTATCAACATCAGCAATTATTGGTAGATACGAATAATCTCCTGGGGTGTATCGCCATTCTTCTCCTCCTGTGTGATTCAAGCAATACGTATAATTATCATGAGATGTGAACAAGATCTCCAATGTTCCATCATTATCTAAATCAGCTACTGAAGGGGGTGCTACAACTCTCTCATTTGTAACGAAATTCCACTCTTCTTCTCCTAGATGATTCAAACAGTGAAGTTTCTGATCATGAGAACTAAAAAGTAGTTCTAATGTATTATCACCATCTAAATCCGCTACAGCTGGTGAATACCAAATTGCACCGCTGTGAGTATAAACCCATTTTACTTCACCCAGACTATTTAAACAATAAATACTGGATCTAGTTCTTTCGTTTCCAGTAAATGCGCTTACTATAATATCGAACTCACCATCATTGTCGATATCAGCAATGCAAGGTGCACCCATTATCTTCCCAATTTTATAATGCCATTTCTCTTTTCCTTCATTGTCCAAACAATAAAGAGTTGTGTAAGTACATATTAAAATATCAGCTTTTCCATCTCCGTCCAAATCAGCGACGCTTGGAGCACCATTAACAAAGTGCTCTGTATCAAATGTCCATATTACTTCGCCTGAATAATCCAAACAATATACTCTACCATCAGAACTACCTGAACCAAATATTATTTCCAGCATACCATCTCCGTCAAGATCAGCTACACTGGGAGGTTCTCCAAATGCGTCATCTTCTTTGTTTGAATCAAATTTCCATTCTAAAAGTCCATCAAAGGAAAAGGTTGAATGAATGACTACGATTTTAAACCTAGTATTCCCTGAACTAGCTAGACAAAGAAAAATAATAATCACTATTGTCATGAACTTCTTGCTTTTCTGCATTTTATTCACTCAATTTTTTAAGTTTTTTACCTCTCAGTTTTCTCAAGAATATAATTACTACAGCGATAATTCCTCCATACAGTGGTAGGAAATACAATCCGAAGAGATATGTCCAATTGTCCCAACGTAAAGGGTCACTGCCATGCTCTATCTCCCAGCCATCTTTTCGACCATCCTTGTCAGTGTCAGAAGTGAAAATGGATGTGTGATAGATTTTGAGCTCTTCATAATTAGTTAAACCATCGTTGTCTTCATCTTCATCAGCATCATTAACTAAAGGATTCAGACCTATCTGCACCTCTAGGCCATCAATTAAGTCATCACCATCTGAATCTTTGTTAGAGGAGTTGGTAGAATAAAACATCTCTGTAACATCATCTAGATAATCCCCATCACTATCGATATTTCCAGTACTAAAGATGGATCCCCTATGGCGATACCAAGGTAGTGCTCCAAAGGATTGTGTTGTTGAAGAGGTAAAGCAATATAAAAAGGAATCAGCACCAAATATTATTTCCAGAGAGCCATCATTTTCTAAATCAGCAACACAGGGAGCAGCCCTACATTCACCTTCCACGCTAGATTGCCATTCAACAGTTCCCAAATGATTGATGCAATACAAAACACCTGTATCTGTTACTCCCACTATTTCAAGAGTACCATCACCATCAATATCAACTATGCTTTGATCTTCCAGAAAACCATTAAGAGATATACTCCATTCTTCGAATCCTTGATGGTCGAGACAATACAATCTACCATCATCAGAACAAAAAATTGCTTCCAAAGTTTCGTCATCATCTAAGTCAGCTAAAGAGATAAAAGATGTATGATTTCCAATAAAACAACTCCATTCTTCACCACCCGTCGAATTTAAACAATAAATATGCGTATAAACAAACGTATCATAGGATGTAAAAAGAATCTCTAGCTGTCCATCATTATCTATATCAGCTATTGAAGGAGATTTATTTGCTGTCTCATTTGTGACAAAACGCCACTTTTCTTCTCCAGTGTGATCTAAACAGTAAAAATTGTTACTAATTGAACCAAAAAGAATCTCCAGATATCCATCATCATCTAAATCAGCTACACTAGCGGAATGAAAAACTTCATCGTTAAGTTTTTTACTCCATTTTACTTCTCCTAAATTGTCTAAGCAGTAAACATAGAAATCACGAGAGGGAGAACGCAATCGTCCTATGGTTAAAATATCCAGAATCCCATCCCCATCTATATCTGCAATGCAAGGAGTAGTAGCAAATGTTATCTGCTCAAATCGCCATAGTTCTCTGCCTTTGTAATCTAAACAGTAAAGAAAATGCATATCTGCAAATAATATCTCCATTCTTCCATCATCATCTATATCTGCTGCACTAGGATTTGTTGTTATCTGATACTCAGTTTCGTAAATCCACTGTACTTTACCATCAGAATCTAGAACATATAATTGATTTACATTTACTTGATGTTCACCAGAACAGGCTATTATCTCAAAAATACCATTTCCGTCCAAATCTGCGATTAAAGGGGAAAGAGGACCAAAATAGTCCTCCTCTGATAAGAAACTCCATTCTAAAAGACCATCAAGGGAAGAAACCACATTTCTCTCCAATTGAAGAGGATATAGTTTACAATAACTATTGAAATAAAAACATAAAACGAGTGTGAGTACTAGAACCTTCTTCTTTAGTTTCACGTTTTATCACTTGTATTCTTATACATATCAAGTTTTTCCTTTTCCTTTCTATATTGTATGAAGCTAATTATACCATGCGCTGTTAAGCCAATTATTCCATTAATTGCAGCAGCAATAGGATCAAAGAAAATTAAAACTAATGTTAGAATTGCCATGACAAGAAGAAAACTCACCTTAAAGACATTATTTGTTACCAGAGTTCCCTTGAACAATCTTGCTTTTACAGTAGTTGAAACATTGAACGATTGTGTGGATTCACCTAATTCAGACAAAACGTATCTATTTGACGATAATTTTGTAACTAACCCTGCATCCTCTAGTCTAATTAAGTGCCTATTAACTGTATTAGAACTTCTCATCTTAGTTGCTCTTAATGCCTCTCTTATTCCTACAGTTTCAGGATATTGGTTTTTTATAAAAAGAAAAATCTTTAGAGTTTTAGGATCCTCTAAAGTTTCTTGTGATTCTGAAATTGTGCCTTCTTTCATAACATCACTTTTTCATGTTGTACTGAACATTGTTTCCAATAATTGGTTAATTGCATTAGTATAATGTGGGAATATGTCGGGTAAAATGGCCATGAAGTCTCGTTCCTCAAATTTTTTGTCTCTCTTTGTACCTGATCCAGTGCTATCTGAATAATACTCTGTAAATCTCCAATATTCTATAAAAACAACATTGTCAAACGACCTGAATCGAAAATTAGACCCATCTTGGTAAGTATGCATGATTTCAAACATAATTTTACCAGTTGTAAAGTGTTCTTCTATTAGTTCATCGTAATTTTCCGTAACATCTACAATTTCTTGAGCTGTAGAGATATCCTTAGCAATAGCTGTTGAAAGGGGTGTGAAATGTTCAGGGTTTGTGGTATAATCTCCTATACCTCCATCAGGATTGTCGTGTGCAGTTATTCTCCACTCCCATTCGTCAGTTTCAAGGTTTAACCATGACGCTATAAAGCCAACTGAATAATTAAAATATGGAAGTTGTGTTGCACTCCATGGTTGAGTAACTTCAGCAACAAATGTTAAAAAACTATAGAAGTAATCAGACCTTTCTGAAATTTGTTCAGAAAGCATCAGTGGAGTATCGAAATTCCAATCAAAAGGAGGATATGGAAGAGTTTGTTTAGTACCAGTTATACCGAAGTAAATTCCTGAATTCATTGATGTTAATAAAACGGCAAACACAATTCCTAAAATTATGCTCTTTTTTGTGTCTGTGAATTTCATTGTTAATCATGAAAACAATATCTTGAACCTAAATAAACTCCCTCACGGAACACTAGTGTTCCATAATGAAACATTTGCAACTTGTTTATCTCATGTAAATATTGAAATTAATATAAATATATAGAGAAAAAGGTTTACTAATACAGAAGCTGTAAAATTTATTTGATACCGATGATAGGATGAAATAAAACATTCTTCATTACTTTTTCTTTCTATCTTGTTTTTTTAAAGGGCTACCTAAATCCTCCAATCTTTCTTTGAAATCAAATTTATCATAATCAACTCTTCTTTCCTTTTCTTGAGTTTCTATACGAGATGCTATTGTGTCTAGTTTATCAAAATTAGTTCGCTTTCTTTGTGTTCTCTCTTTCTCTTTCCTCATTTCTTCCTCTCTTGCATCAAAATCAAGTCTATATTTCAGGTATCCTTTAAGATTCATGTTCAATTTTTCTAGCTTTCTGTTTATGACAACAAAAATTGCTATTATCTCTAATGTTATGATAATTAAGGCGTTCAGCAATCTATAGAAACTGTCATCCATCGGAATAAATTGACGTAATATTATAGTAAAAATATACGATACAACAATTATTATTCCCGGAAAAAACAGAAATAGATAGCTCAGATCACTTACAAGAGAAGTAATCGCATAACCCATTCCAAATATGACAAGGACCACATATTTGATTATGAGATAAGTTGCAATTATCGCAATTATGATCCACGAAACGATAATTAGTGAATCATTGCTAGAAACAAAGGCATAAACAACAAATGTAACAAGAAAAATTGTTACAACCAAATCCTGTAAAGCTTTTTCTCTTTTAATTGATAAAATTCTTCTTACTGAAGTTTTGTGTTCCTCATTTGAACTTGCAATTCCTGAAAGCTTACTAGTTACAGCTGTTTTACGGCTGAATAAGTTGACTTGACAGTGGATACAATGTTCTAAGAACATATCAGTTCTTTCACCACAAACAGGACAATTAATCAAATTAAATGTCTCTTCTAGTTCTTGCTGCTCTTTTTGGTTCCCTACCTTTTCCACGTGTTTAGTTTTCTGCTGAAGAAGAGAAATAAAAGTTCTGGCTTGAATATGCTCCTTTGTAGTGGGAATTTCAGTTCTTGATCTTCTATCTTTAATTAGGAACGCTACTTTAGCTGCATAGGGTAAAAGAGGCTTAGTTAAAACATACTTTCTAATTCTTGAGATATCAATTATTAGTTTTATCCCCACAACAATTATCAATCCTGATTCAACGAAACCATTGAATGTGACCAAGAAAGCAAAAAATGCTTCATCCCCAGCAGAACTTGATATCGCGCTGATAATTGATACTATGATGGAAAAAAAAGCATAAATTGCATAAAACGCGCTCCCTATTTTCAAAGAGAAGATTTTATCGATTTTCTTAAAAAGTTTGTTTAACAAATAAAAACCAAAAATCCTCCCTAAGATAACTACGTACCCAGTCAATCCTGCAAAGAATGGCCAACCAAGAACTGCCATATCTACAAGTACTGCTCCTGAAAACGCTGCCATCCACAAAGCAGTTTGTTTTCCTGTCTTTGTAATATGATCAACAAAATAGATGTCGGTAATAGCATGTATTCCGTATGCTATAGGCAGTAAACTAATTGCAGATAATGTAAAAAGGATGTATCCGATTAGTTGATAATATTCTGCATTATGAAAATATAAATTGTACGCGATATTAAAAAAACCGACAATAATAAATAAAATGCACCCTGAAAAAATAATGATAGAATGAATTCTTATAGGTTGTTCTGCCTTTTCTTGACTTCTCATTAACAGACATCCTGTTTGTCGTGTTCTTATATGGATGATAAATATATTATCTACTGATACCACACTTATAATAGTATACAAAGAAAAAAAGTTCTCAAAGATCGTAAGGAAAATTATTTTTAGATTATTTTTTTTGTGATTAGATTTAATAATGAATAATACTTAGTTTTCTAGATGAGAAAACTGTACAAATATCTTCAATCTGTCTGTTTCATCATCTTAGTTATTTTCCATTCTCCCTTGTTTTATCCTTACGCAGCTATTTCTGAATATACAATATATACTCGTATGACAGAAATAGTTGTTCCACCAGCAATAGATTATAGGGAGAACTACCCTAATACAACTTTTTTTGAGTTCGAATATAGTTTTGAGATTATCAACCCCTCAGGTAAAACGTTGTATATAATAAGCCATACCACTTGTCTTGTTTTTATATCTGGCAATCTATCTTTTGAGAATGAGCATTATATTGGTCATGTATGCGGACCAAGTATATGTGGAAATATGTTCACCAACCACACTATTAACCCTGGAATCACTGAAGGAACGCTAATAATTAACCTAGAAGTGAATGATACTTTAGAAGCTCTTCCTAATGGTAACTACACAATTTGGAATATTCTTGATGACTCTGAAGAAAGACATAATTACCATAATTTTACATCTGAAATCGCTGTAAATGGTTCAAATATCAAAATAACTCATAATGGAGCTAATGAAACATTTACTTTTCCTGAAGAACCTACTCCAACACCAACCCAAGCCTACTTCTTTGTAGCATCTCTAATGTTTGGGATATTGGTCTTTACCATTATTAGAAAACAATATAGATCACATTGTTCTAAAAGAGCATAGACATTTCTAATAACTGTTGTTAGTATACAAAGAAAAAAGGTTCACACATGAATGGAAAAGAAATTATTTTTCAATGGTTTTAGATGCTTTTATCAGCCTTTTTCTTATGAGGATAATAACTGCTACTATGATCCCTACATATATTGGAAGAAAATACAACCCAAAGAGATAAGTCCAATTATCCCATTGTAAAGGGTCACTATCATGTTCAACTTCCCAACCATCTTTTCTCCCGTCTTTATCTGTATCTGCAGTAAAAATAGATGTATGATAAATTTTGAGCTCTTCATAATTAGTCAAGCCATCGTTATCCTCATCCTCATCTGCATCATTAACTAATGGATTCAATCCTATTTGCACCTCAAGTCCATCTAGGAATCCATCGTTGTCTGTGTCTGGATTAGTTATGTTTGTTCCATAGAATTCCTCTGTTACATCATCGAGATAATCGCTATCTCTATCGATATTCCCCGTTCGGAAAATAGAACCTCTATTACAATACCAAGGAAATGCACCTGAGGAATCAATACTCGGAAATGAATAACAAAGCAAATCATTTTCAGCACCAATCAGTATCTCAAGAACACCATCATCATTCAAATCTGCAACACATGGAGAGTTTGAGATTCGATTTTTTAAAATGAAATTTCCTGCTTCTATATCCTCATGATTAATGATGTAAAAAACCATATCATTTGAAGGAACCAAGATTTCTAGATATTTGTCGTTATCTAAATCAGCAAGAACGGGAGACATCATCTTATTTCCTGAAGTGAAAACCCATTCAATTTCACCAGTATAATTCAAACAAAACAAACCTGTGCTTTCGGAGCCAAATAATATTTCAAAATAATCATCATTGTCTATATCAGCTACAACAGGTGATGAGGGAGTAGAATTAGCATTAAAATGCCATTTTTCTAAACCATTATTATCCAAACAATAAAGATAATTATCAAGAGTTACAAAAAGTATCTCTAGTTTCTCATCTTTGTCCACATCCACTGCAATAGGATTCTTAATTGAACCGGTTTCGTTTGCTAAGAATCGCCATTCTTCGTTGCCTTGATGATCCAAACAGTATAAAGTAGAGTTGTAAGTGCCCATAAGAATTTCAAGAGTCCCATCACCATCCAAATCTGTCACACAAGGAGAAAAGATTGTATTGCCATTAATTTCATATCTCCATTTTTCGTTACCTAAGTAATTTAGACAGTAAATTGTTGTGAGATAGGAACCTGTAAAAGTTGCACTTATCGATACTACAATTATATCAAGTTCTCCATCATTATCAACATCAGCAATACAAGGAATACTAAGAACTATTGAAATTTCCTTTTGCCATTGTATTTTCCCTTTCTCATTCAAACAGTATAGATTATACCCATCTGCTATTAGTATCTCTATTTTACCATCACTATCCAAATCTGCTATACTTGGAGAATTAACGATTTGTCCTTCTGTTGAAAATGACCATATATGGTTTCCTGAATCATCCAAGCAATATAAATTTCTATCAAGTGATCCAATTAATACTTCTAACAAACCATCGCCATCTAGATCTGCTACACAAGGGGAAGAAAAGAGAAAAGCATGATCTGCTTCAAATTCCCATTCCAAATTACCATCAAGAGAATATACTGAACGAATGCCCACCATTTTGAACATGGTATTTTCTGAACTAGCTAAGCAAAGACCAATAATTATCAGAAATGTCATGAACTTCTTCTTACTCTGCATTTTGCTACCTTCACTTTTCTATTATTTTCAACTGCTTATTTTTTCTTTTTAAGCAAATAACAATTATAGTGATAATCCCTCCATAAACTGGTAATAGATATAATCCGAAGAGGTATGCCCAATTATCCCATAGTAAAGGATTACTTCCATGCTCTATCTCCCACCCATCTTTTCTCCCGTCTTTATCTGTATCCGAAGTGAAAATGGAAGTATGATAGGTTTTAAGTTCTTCATAATTGGTTAAGCCATCGTTATCTTCATCTTCATCAGCATCATTAATCAAAGGATTCAATCCTATTTGCACCTCAAGTCCATCTAGGAACCCATCGTTGTCTGTATCTGGATTAGTTATGTTTGTTCCATAGAATTCCTCTGTTACATCGTCTATATAATCACTGTCGCTGTCAATATTGCCGGTGTTAAAATTTGATCCTCTCTCACGGTGCCAGGGGGAAGCACCAGAGGAAACAACCCCAGTAATCGAGAAACAGTAGAAAGAACTTGGATATCCACTAATTAGTACTTCAAGAATACCATCATCATTTATATCAGCTACACATGGAGAAGAACGGAAACTATAGTCAGAATCATATTGCCATTCCACCGCTCCTAAATGACTAATACAGTAT
>JAUWPI010000159.1 GCA_030611665.1 Candidatus Heimdallarchaeota archaeon
ATTAACAGTAGTATTGTACCTGTCAAGAGTTTTGAAATAGAGCTTACTTTCTATAAACATGGTTATGAGAACCAAACTTTGATAATAACGATAACTGTATCGATCCATCCCACAGCTATAGATCCCACTTCTGACGATGTAGGCTCTGTTTATACTTATGAAGATGGTGCATTCACCATCATCTATGAGACAGTTGAAGGTGATTTCATTGATAGTGCTGAATTTAGTTATGTTCTACTTGATGGTAACTCAACCGAAATCTTAGATGTTGTTTTAACTCCAATATTTGATGCATATATTGTTTATGTTTACATTAACAGTAGTATTGAACCAGTCAAGATTTATCAGATTGAGCTCACTTTCTATAAACATGGTTATGAGAACCAAACTTGGATAATAACAATAACTGTTGATATTCATCCGACAGCAATTGATTCTTCTTCTCAGGTTTTAGATACCATTTATGCTGATGAAGATGGTGAGTTTATAATTATCTATGAAGCAGAAGATACTCTCATTACAGGTACAGACATGGCTTATAATATTATTAATGGTACTTCAGCTGAAATACTTACTATTACCTATTCTCAAAGAACAGATCATTATGTAATAACTGTGACATTTGATGAATCTCTGATAGCTGGGAAGAATTTCACCATAGAACTTGTTTTTTCCAAGCATGGCTATGAAATTCAATCCTGGATTGTAACCATTAGTGTTTTTGAAAAAGTAACTTATGATATTGATGTGGAAATAGTTGGTACAGTCCAACAATTAAATACGATACAATTTCAAATATCTTTAGCGAATCTTTCCTTGGCAGATCTTCAAGCTTTATCATCAGTAGACATCAAATATGCCCCATCACCTGTAGGAGATTTTGTTACAATCGAATATACATTTGTCTTCGCAAATGGAACAAGGGTAACTCGTACAATACAAGTGGAAATAGGAAGTGACTACACGGGACTATCTGAAGAAATTTATATTCCTTGGATGGTAGGAGAAATATTTTATACAATTACATATGAACCAACCAATGGGGCTGTTATAGAGTCTAAAACAGTGAGTGATAATCCAGCTCTTTATCCAATATCGCCTGACTTTGCTACATTAATGACCTATTTCTTCCAAGAATTTACAGTATACATGATTGTAGGTTTGGCTCTAGTGGCTATTTTGTTCATAACTCTAACTGTTTATTTTGCAGTAATCAGACCTAAGAAGCAAAGAAAGAGTGCTAAGAAGAAACGATACTTGGATAAAATATCTAAGGTACTTACAAGTGTTCTATCGTTGAGAAAAATCATAGTGGTTCATAATGAAACTGGACTACCCATTTATGAATGGGATCTGGGTGAAACCATGACTGTAGATTCTTCTCTCGTATCTGGCTTTTTGCAAGCTGTCTCAGGTATGGGTGGAGAAATCAGTGGAGGAGAAGCTCAAGCTGTTCGTAAAATTGATTATGGTCAATTCTGTGTTTCAAGTTCATCAACTGACGACTTAACTACTTATCTCTTTAGCACAGGAGATATCTCTGTTGATGTTGAAGAGGGTTTAGCAAGTTTCATCAAATGGTTCGCAAAGAAATTCCAAGAGACATTAAAAGGACAATGGGATGGTGTTACCGATATTTTTGAACAAGCTTCAAGAATTATCATTGATAGACTCTCTGAAGATCTCTTCATCTGGACTCTTCACCCTCTCTCTGTTAATCCTATGAAAGAACAAGATGTTGCGAAGTTAGATAGCTTTAGTCAAAAACTCTACAAATTCATTAAGGATTATAAAGAAGTAACAATTAGTGTCGCTCTTGAATACTTCAATAAATCTCCTATTGAAGTGACACTTACTAAACTGTTTGAACTAGTTGACAATACTTTCTTACTAAGAAAACGTCTACGATAGGTGAAAAGAGTAAATATAAAAGGACTTCATTGCATAATTTATTGAGTAGTATGAATGAGGAGTCTAACTGGATAAATTATGCTCTCCTTTTTGATATGGATGGCGTTATTCTAAGTTTAAAATCTAGGTGGATTGACCCATTAGAGAAAGTAATCTCAACTATCAAACCAGACTATAACAGAGCTGCAATCGAAGAAAAAAGTTCCTCTTTACTTCTAGTACACGGTGGTAGAAGCAGCACTCTCATGCTTAGAGGTTTAATTCAAGTTTGTCAAGTTTGTGGTCTTAATCGTCTTCAAGTCGCAAGAGTGATGTTTCGTTTAGGTTTAATGCTCATATCTAGAAAAAAGTTCAGAATTGTCCCCCTTAAAGGAGTAAAGGAGACACTCAAATATCTTAAAAACCAGGGATTCAGTTTAGCTTTAGTTACTTCGGCTTCAAGAATCACTATTCGTGATTTAAAAAAATCTTTTCCTGACATTTACAATAAATTTGACTGTATTTACACAAGAAACGATGTAAAGTTAACCAAACCTAATCCTGATCAGCTCCTACTGGCTTTAGATGCTCTCAACATAGAAAAAGAGAAAGCAGCAATGGTAGGCGATTTTATAACAGATATAATAGCAGGCAAAAGTGCTGGAATAAAAACAATAGCAATTTTAGGCGAGTATCCAGAAGAGAACCGGTTTCCCTTGGAAAGTGTAGAACCTCATATTATTGTCAATGATATAACCGAAATACCTAATATACTTGTCCAAATTTTTCATCCTAGTTTTTTAATTGTTTGAATTTCTGAAAAAAACATAAATAAGGAAAACTTCAAAAATACTATTGGAACGAGTTGTTAGACTGATATGAAACGCAGCTTTCGATTTCCAGAAAATTATCAATATCAATCTACCTCAGTTTGGTTAGAGGATACAGGTAGAGGTATATTCAAACTCGGAATAACAGACTATGCTCAGTATGTTCTCGATGATATTATATCTATTACTTTTCCTGAAACAGGATATCTGATAGAGAAAGACGAGGAACTAGTCTCAATTGATTCAATTGAAGATACTCTAATCATTATGTCCCCAATTGGAGGTAAAATAACAGAAATCAATGAAGAATTAAGACAATCTCCAGAACTATTAAATGAAAGTCCATACGAAGATGGCTGGATTTTATTAATCGAAATTGGTTCGGAAGATGATTTGGATCAATTGGTTGATATAGATGAAATCTTAGATCAACATCAAGAAGAGCTCGCGGATAGTGGTTTTGCTGATGACGAAGATGATTTTGATGAAGATTCATATGAGGATTTAGAAGATTCTGACTCTGATTCTGATTCTGACTCTGATTCCAATTACTAAATTTATTGAAAACTTCTCAATTATCTTGGATGAGAAACTCTTATATAATTTTATGATAATAAAAATTAAACAAAACTTGATGGGGCGTATCGTGACTTGGAATTTCTATGACTTCTTCTGAAAACCCCAAACTAAACAAGTTAACAGTAATTATTTTTTTAAACTATGTAATTAGAAGAGGTAAACAATGAGTAATTTAGAAGATAAAGTAGCTTTACCACCTGAAGCCATCAAATTGTATAAAAAAATTAGTTCTTTAAAAGAAATTTCTATAAAAGAACTTGAGAAAGAAATGCAACTTGATCGTGGAAAAATGGAATATTTTCTTTCTTTCTTAATTTCAAATGCATATGTAGAACGAAATACAATAGTTCATCAGAAGTATGAATTAACAGATGCTGGAAAACAAGCTGCAGAGAAAGGATTGATTGAAAGACTGATTGTTGCAGCAATTATGAATAAACAATCGTTAAATTTTGACGAACTTGCAGAAATCTTACAATGCGATAAACAAGAAATGAATGCAGGTATAGGCTATTTGAAGAAACAAGGATTACTTCAGATCATTCAAGGTAAGCTGTCTTTGCTTGATGAAAAAACTGAAATCAACAAAGCTATGCAAGAAGTGTTAAAAGAGATATTGAAAGGTAATGAAGTAGATATTACTGAACATCAAAAGGAATTGATACAAAGAAATCTTGTTTTTCTAGAGGAAATTAAGGATTCGATTTTAAAAATCATAATACCTTATTCCAAAATCAAATCTATGATTACAGAAACTGTTGAAATAAGTCGATTAACACCTGAAATGATTAGAGAAGGGTCATGGAAAACAACAAAACTAAGATCGTACAATCTTGATGTTGATCCGCCTTCATATTATCCCGGTAGAAAACAACCATATGCTCAGTTTCTTGATGAAGTAAAACAGAAGCTCGCTGCTTTTGGATTTCAAGAAATGCGTGGACCGATAGTTGAGCTGGAGTACTGGAATTTTGATGCTCTATTTCAAGCACAAGATCATCCCGCTCGAGAATGGTCTGATGTATATAGAGTTGCTAATCCAAAGTTAGGGAAACTTCCTAAGGAAAATCATGTCAAACTCGTTCAAAAAGCTCACGAAGATGGATATGATACTGGAAGCAAAGGGTGGAGATACAAATGGTCTCCTGAGAAAAGTGCAAGGTTAGTTCTTCGAGCACACGGTACATCAGTTAGTGCAAGAACCTTAGTTAATCTTACTGTACCTTCCAAATACTTCAGCATTTCTCGCTGTTTTAGACCAGATACTGTTGATGCAACTCACCTTTCAGAATTTAATCAAGCAGAAGGTATCGTTGCAGATCCATCTATAACATTCAGAGATCTGTTGGGTATATTGGAAACTTTTGCTCAAGATGTAGCAGAAACTGATAAATTTTTGTTCAAACCTGATTATTATCCTTTCACAGAGCCTTCTGTCGAGCTAAGTAGTCGAGATCCCAAATTGGGTAACATTGAATTTGGTGGAGCTGGAATCTTTCGCCCAGAAGTTGTTAGACCATTCAATATTGACGTTCCCGTTATTGCATGGGGATTAGGTATTGATAGACTCTTCATGGTGAAATATGGCATAACTGACATAAGAGAATTATTCAGTCATAAAATGGAGTGGTTACGCTCAGCAAAGATGTCTTAAGGTGATACTATGGTTTCAATAAAAACAAGTTATACAAAGATGAAAGAATTACTTGGAATAGATGTAACTATCGAAGAACTAGATGATCTTCTGGCATTTGCAAAGTCAGAAATAGACGATTTTGTTGAAGAGGAAGATATGCTAGTAATTGATATTAAAACTAGTATTAGGCCTGATTTATGGTGTCCTGAAGGTATGGTAAGGGAAATCAAAGGTATTCTTGGTAAAGAGGCGGGAATCCCTGATTATGAGGTGAAGAAAAGCGACTATAAGGTGATTGTAGATCCAAAACTTGCATCTACTCGTCCATATATTGCATGTGCTATAGCAAAGAATCTCAACCTAACTGATTATTACATTAAACAGCTGATGCAACATTCAGAGAAAATTGATAACTCGTATGGAAGAAAGAGAAAAAGATCATCAATTGGAATGTATAACCTTTCAATGATCGAATCACCAATCGAATACAAGGTGATTGATAAATCACATAAATTCATACCTTTGGAACATGAGGAAGAAATGGATTTGGAAACAATATTAGATAAACATGAGAAAGGACTTGAATTTGGTGACATTGTGAAGGGATACGGACATTATCCTATCCTTCTTTCGGCAAATGGAACAACTCTTTCTCTCCCCCCGGTGATAAACAGTGATGATGTAGGGAGAATAACAGAAGACACCAAAGATTTTTTTATTGAAGTAACTGGAACAAATTTCGAAACAGTTAATGTTGTTCTCAATATACTATGTCAAACTATGGCGGATTATGGTTCAGATATCTATAGTGTTGAAATAGTCTACCCTCCAGAAATTAGAAAAGAAAATGTTGTAACTCCTCTTCTGGAGAAAGAAACAATAACTGTTGATTTAGACAAGATTAACAAATATCTAGGTGTTAATTTAACCCCTGATGAAGCGGTAGCTGCATTAAGAAAGAGAAGATTTGAATGTAAAGCCACAAACAAGTCTAAACTTGAAGTACAGATTCCACCTTACCGAAAAGATATTTTGCACTGGGTTGATATATTAGAGGAAATTGCAATAGCATTAGATTACAATAAAATTGGTGCAACAAACTTGGAAGTTATCACTACTGGGGGGCTTTTACCAGAAACTGAAAGCGAAAATAAGGTGCGAAGTATTCTAGTTGGCTCTGAAGGCATTGAAATATTCTCCAATATTCTAACTGATCCAGAGATATTAACTACTAATGTTAATTTGACGAAAGTAGATTTAGTCAATTTGCAAAATCCTGTTAGTTCAACATACAGTGTGCTAAGAGATCAACTCTTTCCTCTTTTAATCAATGTTCTGTCAAAGAATACTCATGAAACCTATCCCCAATCAATTTTTGAGGTTGGTGAAGTAGTAAAAATCCTTGACAAAAGAGTTGCTACGCAGACAAATGCGGCTTATAGTCTTGCAGGAGCAATGGCGAGCTTCGAAGATGTTCATAAGCGATTGCATATGATGCTAGATTTGCTAAATACAGAGTACAAAATCGAACCAACATCACATCCAGCTTTTACTGAAGGGA
>JAUWPI010000089.1 GCA_030611665.1 Candidatus Heimdallarchaeota archaeon
TTTCAACAGAACTATAGCAATAACTGCAAGAGAGATTATAGTTGGAATAAAGAACATATATCCGATGCTTTGAATATTGATTATACTTCCTAGAGGATTAACTTAAATGAAGATTATCGAACGATATCATCTATTTCTAAAAAAGAATAAAATCTATGTCCTAATTTTTTGGATTATTGTTTTGGGATTTGGGATCTGGTTGACGCCTAAATTTATCAATTCTACAAGTTCAGATTTCAATGTTCCTGAAGATACTCCTTCATATATTGCAAATAGTATTCTCGAGACTGAATTTTCTCGAATCGCCAATGAGACAACAATAGTTGTTGTAATCTATAATGAAAATGGAACCTCTTTAACATCTGAAATTCGGGATTTCTGTTACAACTTAAGCACTGAAATTATGACTTCATTCAAGATATACTTTCTAATACAACAATAAACTTCAGACAAATAAGAGGAGATATTGCAGAAAAGATTATAGAAAAGGAATTTTTTAAAGGCTTTAAAATGTTTGTTACAAATAACGAAAAAAGACTAGAAGCAAGTGGAAGATTTAATACTCCTTATAATGATATTAAAAACCTAATACTGATTCTACTTGCTGAAACAGAAGAATCAATAAAAATACGTAATTTTGAAAAAACAAGAAAAAGTAACATAAAAAATGTATTAAAAAGTCCTGATAAATGGTCAAATTACCTTTCAATTAAATGTGTAAAGGGAAATTGTAAAGGATACTTGGATTTCTATTCCGAAGATAAGCAAAAATTACGATGCTATAAATGTTCAAATACAGTGAATTTTGATAGTATAAAAAAAGAACAAGTGATAAAATATGAAAGAGAATTATCTATAGCTGGGGAAAGGGATGCATTTTTACAATTATATTCCTAGTAGTTTTTTGGCGTTGTTACCTAAGATTGCATTTTTCTCCTCCCCGGTAAAAGGTTGGACGCCCATTTGTTTTAAAGGGTGGGGTACTTCTAGATTCTTGATTCCTTGTACCCATTCTAATTGAGACAGTATATGGGTGAACACGGGCCAATCTGAACCGAACAATATTTTCTCTATACCGCACGTCATTCTTGCTTTTTGTAACATTTGTACGAAAACTCCTGGAACATGTTTAAACACCGATTCCCAAGCAGAGATGTCTAGATACACGTTTGGATTCTTCGTTGCAACTGCAAACGCTTGGTCGGTGAATGGCTCACCCATATGAGCCATGATGAAATTAATATTTGGAAAATCAACTGCTACTGTGTCAATATAGATTGGTTGACAATATTTTAGATAAGTATACTGTGGTCCTAAACCAGTATGTGCGAGTATGGGGACGTTAAATTCTTCAACTTTCCTGTAAAAATCATAATACTCCTTAGAATCCGGGTAAAATCCCGTTAATGTCCAAAATTTTACCCCCTTGAGACCTAATTCCTCAACACATCTTTCAAGCTCTACGATTGCTTCAACACCTCTTCGAGGGTCAATCCCTGCAAATCCAATAATCTTGTCAGAATAGTTCTCGACAATATCTGCAACGTAATCATTATAAACTTTAAAATCCAACTTACTTCGGTATTTCAAGAAGCCATCTAGAGCGAGAATCACCGTTTTATCGATACCTGCTTCATCCATTTCTTCCACTAAGCGCTCCACAGAGCCATTGAGAATTAATTGGGGATCAGGGCATCTAAAACTTCTAATCATACTTTCCATAAGTTTCTTGAAATCGCCATCGATGATGGTTTCATCCCATATGTGACAGTGAATATCAATTATCATTTTCCTTCCTCAAAATTTATTAATTCAGATAGTACTAAAATGTATGAATGATATCTTTTAAGTATTTCTATGATTAGTACTAATCGTTTGACTGGATCTTGTCTATATTCAGTTTGACTGATACCTAAATCAACCGAATGACTATGCTTGGGGAGTGGAATCGACCCTCCTAAAAATCTTCCATTCCCTTTGTAGTCATATACAGCAATTCCCTTAAGTAGAAAAGTGTATAAAACATAAGCAGGAATGGTTTTCTCCCCCAACAATTGACATACGTGATATTTTCTAAGTTTATAACATTGGTTCTATTATTCTCTCTTAAAACAAGTTTGTTTCCGATTATTCTTACCGATATATTTAGGTTAATATCTATTTCTATTTTCATAGTACCCTTTATTGATTGAATCGCTATATAAATGTGGAATAATTCTCTACCTGTCTAATTTTTTGTGGTAAGATTTGTCTAACTATTCAAGTCGAATCCATAAAAAGACTTTCATCTATTAAGTCGAATGTTACTTACGACTTCATTCAAACTAGTCGTGTCTAATTAACGACTTTTGAAATTAAACTCAGTTTAAAGGGTTGGAAACTTAATTTATCAACCTAATAGATCCAGACAAATTTTTCTGGTCGAAATATATAATCGACCAAGTTATTTTCATATCCTATTTTGTTCTTAAACTTCTAGGAACATTTCTCGCTTTTATTTCTCTAAAAAGTTCTTGGTCGAACAACACTTTCGACAAAAATACCCCCTATTTAAAGTAACGATTTCACCTTGGCAATGTAATGGTTCTAAATGAATTTGGCTTTATACTTACAATAGCGGTAGTTGTTGATACTTTTGTTATAAGAACAATACTTGTACCAGCAATTTTGTCAATTGTTGATAAATTTAACTGGTGACCATCAAAGAAACCTGAAGCTACGAAAGATGAATTTCATATTGACTAGAATTTTCTTATCAAGAAAATTCACTTTTTTCTAATCTAATCAGATTATCTTCAAATTTACTCCTAATCTTTTTATATTTCTTCTCAAACATAAGCTTAAGATGAAAATTGAAATCTTCGAGTTGGAAAGAAGACAGTCATTATGGGAAAATACTGTAGAGTACAATTTGACTGAAAGTGGTATTCATCCTTTTACAATTTCTGAGCTCCTCAACGATGAACAAATCAAGCAAATTCTTAATCTAAGACTAGGTTATGGTCAAACAAATGGTTCTATAGAATTAAGAGAATCTATCTCAAAGATTTATCCTAATGCTACATTGGATAATGTTTTCACCACAAACGGTTCAGCAGAAGCAAATTTTGTTTCAATTTGGGGGAACCTAAATCCACAGGATGAGCTCTTGCTAATGCTACCTAATTATATGCAAATCTGGGGGTTAGCTAGATCATTTGGAGTTAATGTCAAACCCTTTCATTTGAAAGAAGATCTTGAATGGCAACTTGATATGGACGAAATTCAAAAACTCATTACACATAAGACTAAAATGATAGCTGTATGTAACCCAAACAATCCAACAGGATCAATAATGAGTCTTTCCAATATGGAAGAATTGATAGATATAGCTAATGAATATTCAGTTTGGATTCTTTCTGACGAGGTGTATAGAGGTGCTGAATTAGACAGTAAAGAGACAACATCGTTCTTTGGTAAATATGATAAGGCTATAGCTGTTGGTGGTTTATCTAAAGCTTATAGTCTCCCAGGGTTAAGAATGGGTTGGATTGTCGCTCCTGAAGAAATAGCTGAAAAAGCCTGGTCATATCATGATTATACATCTATCTCTCCTAGTGTGATAAGCCAACAAATAGCTACTTGGGCATTAGAGTCAAACACAAGACAGAAGATTCTAACTAGAAACAGAAAAATGTTAAATGAGAACCTTTCAGTATTCCAGAACTGGTTGAATAAACGTAAACATCTATTTGATTTCATTCCACAAAAAGCTGGTGCAATGTCTTTTGTTCGTTACTACTTTGATATGAATTCAACACTACTCACTGAAAGGTTAAGAAAAGAAAAGAGTCTTCTTATTGTAGCTGGTGATTGTTTTGGAATGGACAACTACCTAAGGCTAGGTATAGGTTCAGAAAAAGAATACCTTCTAAAGGGTCTTCAAAGGTTAGAAGAAGGTCTAGAAGAATTCGTAAATGCCTAAATCTTCATCTTCAAAAGCATCTTTGATTATTTTTATCTTCTTTTCTCGATATTCGAATTTTACGTTAAGTTCTCTCCTTGGTAACCAATCCAATTCCCAATCTATCATCTCATCGATAGATTTGAAGCCTAGATAGGTTAGAACCTTTTCTTTAGGGATTTCCTCCCCAAACTCACTTATCAATTCAGAGATTTTAGTATATTTCTTTAAGGCTTCTTCTTTCTCTTTTCTAGCTATGTTTTGTAATGCTTCCCATGCGCCATTATTTGGTGTTTGGTTATTACTCAAGCTTTCACTCTCAAATTGTTATAATGCAATCTAATTATGAATTAAACGTCTCCATATATATATTGTCGGTAAAAAGTTTAAAAGGAAGAAAGGAAAAAATCACTCTTTTCTAATAAAACAAACAAATTCTATTAAATTCTTAGCTTTCATTAAATAAAATTCATTGTTTTTGTTAAATTGTGTAGAATTCGAGCTTTTCAAGATTAATGAAACCAAAGGTTACAAGAATACTCATCACAGATAAGAAAAATGGAAAAGCTTGCAATTGTATCATCTCTTTTTTTGCCTCGTTATATATTTGTGTCAAGGTTTTTTGTTCATTTACCAAACATGCATTCAAAATGAGTTGATAAATCCTATAACCCATTGTTGTTAATTCAGGAAAAATTTCATGTCTGTGTTTCTCGAAGATATCAATATGTGCTTGACTAGAATGAGGTATTGCAATTGTAGAATTGAGTAGTAGATCTAATTCCAACATTTCCTTGTCTTTGGGTTCTTCGGTTATTATTTGATCAAGATAAGTTCCTAGATACTTTAGAAGATCTTCATCCAGAAGAACCAAAGTTTCTAAAGAATTTGCCAGACTAGTTAGCCATCCTTTTACTTGTTCTGATTCCAAATCACTCGATATATTAGCCTCAATTTCAATAAACTCTAAAGATGAGACTGTTTCGACTTTCTCTCCTTCTTCAGAACCCTCAATTAGATAATCAGTTTGACGGAATTTATCCTTGATTCTTAAAGATTTCAAATTATAAGAACCAAAATCAGACGTAGGTTTGATAGAATACTGAGCAAAATTCGATACTTTAGGAATAGGAATAGCAAATCCCTGCAATTCTTTGATTTCTGTTTCTTCTTTGTTCTTTGATGCCTCAATGGTCACTTGTGATCTAACATTATAATGAGAATCAACATACAATTTTATTGCATTTAGATGCTTATCCTCACAGTAATGAACATCAATATATTCCTGATATCCTGTTTCTGCAATTTGATCACTTTGCAAAGCCGGTGAAATGAATAAAATTCGTCCCTTGCCACAGTTATTACAGAGATACTCCACTTTTTGTCTGATATCAGATTTGAAACTCAAGACTTCCCCTACAGAGCTTGTAATTATATGTTGTCTTGGTGGAATTTATCTGTTTGCAATCTCCTAGTCGAAGTATCCGCAATAAAACAATCTAGCAAAAGTTCTGGAAATCCTCTAAACATTCTATTAGAATCTCAAACTGCAACATAAATGATGAAATAGTGACAAGCGGCTCCTATTATGATAAATACGTGAAAAATGTCATGAAAAACAAAAACTCCTGGATAAGGCTTTTGTTTGTTTATTGCAAAGAAAATTGCTCCGATTGTGTAAGACATTCCTCCGATAAATAATACAATGAATGATGATAAAGGAAGAAGTATGAACAGCTGTTTTATTTGAATTATTATCATCCACCCCATGATCAGATATATTATTGCATCTGACCAACTAGGTAATTTGACTGTGAATACTTTTAGAATTGTTCCTAATAATACAAAAGCCCATTGTAAACCAATGATAATCCATTTCCAAGGAGATTCTAGATAGATATAAGCAAGAGGTGTATATGTTCCTGCTATCATATAGAATATAGCAACATGATCCATCTTTCTCCAAAACGATTGTTCTTTTTCCTCTTTTTTGAAGGTATGATAAAGCGCACTAGCTGCAAAAAGGAAACATAAAACAAAGCAATAAATTAAAATTACTCCTAAATTTTCTGAAGAAGCAATAGTTTTCAATAATAGAAAAACGATCCCTATTATTGCAACAAAAAAAGCTATTGCATGAGAGTATGCTGAGAAATATTCTTCTCTTCGAGGAGTAGGTAGTTGAGTCATTTTTCTGAAATGAGTAAGGTTGGTTATATTACTATCTTTGAAACGTTAACTGAAATTCTTAGTCAGTTAACTTTCTTCTTCATCATCGTGTTCAATTTCTTCGAGAGGACTGCCAAGATCCTTCAGTCTTTCCTTATAATCAAAGTCCTCATAATTCATCATACGTTCTTCTCTTTGTCTTTTCATATGAGCTTCAATTTGATCCAACTTTCCAAAATTTGTTCTCTTTTTCTCCACTCTTTTCTTCTCAACATTCAATTCTTCAGCTCTAGCTTTAAAATCGAATCTAAATTGTAGATAATCTCTTAAGTTCATATTTGCTCCTTTTACTTTGTAACGGAGGACAAGGACTATCAAGAAAATTGATAATGTAAGAGTAAGACCTATCAACAATCCTTGAAAAACTTGTCTTGAAACACCTTCAGATAATGTATTTACAATTGATGTTAATGCAAAGTAAGAAAACATTGCTGATAATACAGGTAAGATTACAAACATGAAAAGGATATCAGTTATTGCAGTAAGAATAGCAAACCCACTTCCAACAAGGAACAACAAGATATAATTTACAATCATATAAGTTGCAAATATTGCAATGATGATCCAAGAATAAGTAATTAATACAGCATCACTAGTTACAAAAGAATAAGTTACGAATGTTATAAGGAAAATTGCTATCACAATTTGCTGTAATATTTTCTCTTTCTTAACTGAAAGAATTCTTCTGCTCTTTTGCCCTGCATCTAAAACAGGACGACTTTGTTCTTCTATTTCTCTTATTTCTTTTTTTGAAAGTACAGTACCACAATTTGTGCATATTCCTAAATTTTTGTCAGTTCTTTCATTACAATGAGGACAGAAAATGTATTGATCAAACAATTCTTTTTTCTCAATCTTCTTTACTGTTACTTGCTCCACTGTTTTCTTCTTAGCAACCACAGAAGGAATAGCTCTTGTTCTTTCCTGTAATTGAGCAATCTTAACTTTTGTTTGAACATGTTCTTTAGTTGTTGATAATTCTACGTGCTCCTTTCTATCTCTCTCGAAAAGAGAACTTTTAGAAGAATATGGTTTAATATCTTCACTAAGAATAAATTTCTGGATTCTTGTGAAATCTATTATCAATTTCACAGCAACGATTATTATCAATATAGACTCAATTATTCCATTTAGAGCAAATAGAAAGTAAGTAAAGACAACATCATCAGCCCAATTAGCTAAAGTTCCTAATGTTGCTACTATGATAGAAAAATAACCAAAGATGACGTAAAACCCACTACCTATTCTAATTCCAAACAATGTCTTAATTCGATTAAGAAGTTTGTTAAGCTTGATGAACCCTATAACTCTTCCAAATATAATGAAAAAGCCTGCAATTATTGCAGTAACAAACCATCCATACAAAACTAGATTAGCTGCAACTGAAGCACCATAAATCCAAAACCACATAGCGGTCTCTTTTCCTTCTTTTGTAACGTGGTCAACAAAATAGATATCTGTAATCTCTCGTATTGAAATTGCTAATGGGATCAAACCAATGGTTACTAGACCGAAAATTAAAAACCCTATAAGTTCTATCCTAAAGGACCATCCGATCAAATATTTATCTACGAAGTTTAATATCGCCCCAGCTATTAGGATTATTGCACTCAAGTAAATTAATCTAGTATACTTTTTTACTGGATACTTCAAGTTATTCTCGTTTTGCATCTATATCACTTTGGAAATTTCTTATACACTTATAATGTTAACAGTACTTACTTTCCGAGCAATAAAATCAATTAATAATCTTAGTGTTTGCGAGAAATTTTTATTTAATAATCAAATTCTTAACAATTA
Source organism: Candidatus Heimdallarchaeota archaeon (assembly GCA_030611665.1). GTDB lineage: Archaea > Asgardarchaeota > Heimdallarchaeia > Heimdallarchaeales > Heimdallarchaeaceae > UBA460. The sequence continues at coordinate 7,973 of JAUWPI010000089.1, forward strand.
CAAACTTGAAAAAGTATAGAAAAGTTATTATTTTTCTATTTTGTATATTTAGATTCAGTTAATGTTGTTGACTTCAATCGAAGAGGACAATATTGAGGCTAAGCTTATGTTTGGAAGTTATATGAAAGGATTAGGGCAGATTGAAGAGCTCATGAACAAAGGAGAATTAGAAAATGCGATGCTTGAATTGAACGATCTAGAACAAGGCATCGAATTAAACGAGGACGAAAAATTGGCCTGTATGCTTCTAAATAGTCATATTTTAAACAAGAATGGTAATTTTGACAAGAGTCTGATGCTTTCAAAGGTAGCTTTTAGAAAAAGTATGGAACTAAATAGCCCATTACTTGTCGTTGATTCAACTGTCACATTATTAGAATCTGTCAAAGGGTTAGGTTGGCTAGAAGAATCTTCTGCAAAAGAAAAAAGAGAGTTTCTTCAAATGGTTAGAAGAAGTGAAGATATACTCAAAACAATTAAAAAAATAAAGAAAACAGAAAGAGACTTAAGAACTTTTAAGTTGAAAGAACTAAAAGGAATTTTAAGTCCAATAAAAGCTAAAATGCCTGTTAAAGTAGCTATGAAGGTCGTTAAAGAGCGGATACCTATAGAAAACGTGAAAGGTGTAGGACAAAAGTCTCAAGCTCTTCGTGACGCTGGGATAAATACTGCTGAAGAACTAGCTAATACATCACCAGCTGAACTGGTTAAGATAAAAGGCATCGGGGCAGCTACTGCTCCCAAATTAATTGAGAATGCTAAAACTTTGTTAAAATCTTAAGATAGCATAAGCTTTACGAGAAAATTTAACAATGAGAAATTTTTACTCTATTTTGCATATTGCTATTCATTTTAAGGATAAATTATCATGACATCAGATAAAATCTTCATTGTACCTCACACTCACTGGGATCGGGAGTGGTATTTGCCTTTTCAAACATTCAGATACAAATTAATCGATTTAGTAGATAGAATTATTGAGATTATGGAAAATCAAGATTATTACTTTATGCTTGATGGACAGACAATAGTCCTTGAAGATTATTTGGAAATAAGACCTGAGAAACAAGAAGTTTTACTTGAGCTGATTCGTAAAGGAAGAATAGCTGTTGGTCCATGGTACCTGCTACCTGATGAATGGTTAGTGGGTGGAGAGAGTATTATTCGTAATCTTGAAACAAGTTTTGATTTAGCTCAGAAATATGACATTCCCTTGATGGATATAGCTTATCTCCCTGACCAATTTGGTCATTCCAGAGCTATTCCTCAGATCATTACAGACTTAACAAATTTCAAAGCTGCAGTTTTATGGAGAGGAGTAGGAAAGGAAGTGGTAACAGTTCCTTTCTACTGGAAAAGTCACACAAAAGCTTCTTCATCACTTTTTTCTGTTTATATGCCACATGGTTATGGAAATGCAGCTGGATTATCAGGTGATCCTGCAACCTTCAAAGATGAATTAAAATCGCATATTGATGAGCTGTTACAATTTTCCCCTGTTCCAGTGTATCTTCTAATGAATGGGACTGATCACCAACCTCCAAATCCTAGATTGATTAACACAATTAAATTCTATACTGAAGATGATAGAACTGTAAAGTTAAGTTTACTTAATGATTATGTTGAGAGTTTAATCGATGTAGTTAAACAGAATAATTACCTTCCCCAAGAACATATAGGCGAATTCAGATCATCCGCTACAGCTCCTCTTCTTCAAGATACATACTCTACACGCATTTGGATTAAACAATGGAATCAGAAAATAGAGGATCTTCTAGTTAATTATGTTGAGCCCATAGCTGCAGTCATGAGTCTAAATAAGTTACATGAATATCCTGTGCAATACATTAATCTAGCCTGGAAGTGGTTACTCAAAAACCATACTCATGATGGAATTTGTGGATGTAGTATTGATCAAGTTCATGAAGAAATGAAGACTCGTTTCTATTGGGCTGAGAGCTTAGCTGATGGTTCTTTGGATAATAATTTGTTATCTCTTGAAAATAATAATATAACAGAAAATAATAGCCAACTACTTGTTTTTAATCCAACTAATTGCTCAGACATTCCTCTATTGTGTAAATTTTCTGTCCCATCTAATATGCAGGTTCAATGTCTTCTATCAGAAGATGATATTGAATATGAGGTACAATCTTTTGAATCAGGTGAGGATATCATTTTTGACTTGACAATGAGTCCAATTATGCTACGTTCAGGATTGAAAATGTTGCCAGGGAGAAAGTTGATTGATGACTATTTGAATGAAGCGCACATTCTTGAGACTAGTGATCCTAGTGTTTGTGAAATTCGCTTGATTTTGGGTAAAGAACCCATAGGGGATTTTGATGTTACAGAAATGTTGAAGCAGACTCGAGAATTGCTCGATAGTAAAAAATACAAAAAATATCACATTAAAGCAACAAGAGGTTCAAAGCAGACCTATGGAACTTTAATTCCATTGCAATCCTTCAGTTTCACTAGATTCCAAATTATGCAGAAAAAAGAATCAACCTTTACTGATGAAAGTTTTGTTTTCACGAAGAATATAGTAAAGAATGAGTTCTTTGAGTTCAAATTTAAACGAGATGGATCAGTTTCCTTGTTAGATAGAAAACATGATACTCTTTATGATAATATTCACTTTTTTGAAGACTTCGGAGATAGAGGGGATGAATATACATTTGGACGAGTTTTACCTGAATTCACAAAATCACTAAAAATAAAAAGAAAAATTATTTCCAATGGTCCATTAGTCTACGAGATAAGACAAACTATGTTTTTGAAAATCAGAAAAGAGTTAACTGATAAGAGAGACGGAAGAAAAGGAGCAGTTTTGTTACCAGTTACAACTTATTTCACTTTTCATAAAGATTCACCTAGAATTGATTTTAGAACTGAATTGACAAACTTAGCTAAAGATCATAGACTTCGAATTTGTTTCGACACTCCATACTATAATCTCCATTCTCTAACTTCCACTCATTTCGGAGTTATTGAAAGAAAAACTGAACCTATAGGTGATGACAATTATGTTGAAGCGGCTTCTGGGATTCAAGCTCAAAAAAGATTTATTCGATTAGAAGATAGTAAAGGAAAATCATCTCTTACCTTAATTAACAAAGGTTTACCGGAGATTGAGGTTGCTAGGGGTAAAAGATTAGCTTTAACCTTATTACGCTCCACAGGCTATTTGTCAAGATCTGACTTTCCAGAGAGACCTATTCATGCAGGACCATTCTTAGAAACACCTGGAGCACAAGAATTACAAAAAGAATTTGAATATGAATATAGTATTATTCTCCATTCAAAAGAAGATCCGATGTATATTTCATCAAATTATGGAGAAGTAGCTTCTCTCCAATCTAAAAGTGTTGTAGTAGAAATAAGCGAAAAAACCAATGAACTAATTCAACCAATAATTAGAGTTGATAATCCATGGATAAGAATATCTTCCTTAAGAATGAAAAATGGAAAAATTAGAGTAACTCTGTTCAATCTTGATGAAAATGAACAAAATACAACTCTAATACTAAATGGGAAACTGAAATTTATACAGCAAATTAAAGTTGATAGTACTTTGGCAAAACAAAAACAACTTGCCACAAATCAGTTTGAAATGACCTTTAACCCCTTTGAAATAATTATGTTGGAATTCGAGTAAAAGCTGTTTTTCTTTGAGAAAAGTTTATATCATTTCCACTTAATTTATCTTAATGGCTGAACAAGCTTCTTTAGTACAAACAGAGACATCAGATAAAACTCTTTCAGAATCTTTAATTGTTTCTTTACTAGGTTCTGGTATAGTTTTAGGATATATAATCGCATGTTTTGCAGCATTAATCTATTTATTATGGTTGATTACAAACATGTACGAATTATTGGTAGGTTTGTCAATCTTTTATGATTTAACAAGATATACAACAATCTGGTTAGGATTGCTTTTAGCTATTGTTTTCTTAGCAATGAATTTTCTAGCACTATTCTTAATTATTTTCCTCGTAAGAATAATTACAAAAGCCATCAAGAAAAACGTATAGCAATATTAAACATAGAGATTCAATTGAAACTTCTGAAACTTTATATACATTATATTCAAAGTAGCCACGAATTATAGACATTTACCAGGTGCAATTTATGAGTAAAGAAGAAAGATTAGCATTCTTTGAAGAACAAATTGAAGTAGAAA
>JAUWPI010000011.1 GCA_030611665.1 Candidatus Heimdallarchaeota archaeon
TTTTTTTGTGCTTAAATACTGTGGTGTTAAGTATACTTTGAAGGATTGTAGCTAAGCACCATGTCTGTGGTGATCCTCGTGGTTACATCCAATAAACGACCAAAAGCGAACCGTAAGCATTTTTGCAAGAAGATGTGGGCGGTGTAGGAGGGGATGTGACGTCCCCATGATGTGCCATAGGCACTTCTAAAGAATTTGTACAAAATTCATGTCATACAAATATCTTAGTAAAATCATCTAAATTTAGGTCATAACTCAACCTAAATTTTTTCTGTTTTTTTTCAATATAGTTTCTTAGAACAGAGGGATATTTTTTCTCCAATTTAAGAATAAAATATGCAACAATTTCAAAGTAAATAAAATTAATTGAACACTCCGAAGAAATTTCGTTAAAAACGTGTCCTTTCTTCTCTTTGATTTCCCAATCCAAACAAAAACCCCCGCAATAGTATTTAATTGCACACTTAGAGCATTTATCAGATTTTATAGAAGATAATGTTTCTTCTTCCCAGCTACCCTTTTTCTCAAGTATACAATCTTTCTGAAACTCACGCACACCAATTAACCCAGAACAAGGAAATTGTTTCAAATCATGGTCTAATGCTATTGAAGTTCTACCAGCTGGACATCTAATAAGTTTCTTTCCTCTAGTCAAAATAGATTCAACAAACTTTGTAAAATAATCCGAGGGACCAATTGACATCAAGAATTCAAATATTTGTTTTTCATTTAATAATAATATATTTTCTACGAATTTCTCTATTTCTAGCCTAAACTCATTTAAGTTTTTTTTAGTCCAAGGAAATTTCGAATCTTGAGTGATTCTTACAGGTCTCATTGAAACTTTATGAAAACTACTCATATATTCTGTGTAAATTTTGAAAATGTCTTTAGTTTTCGAATGGATGGGAATCATTGCATGTTTAACTACATTCTCATTGAACAATCTGATATTCCTACTTATTGCATTAATCTGCTGTTGATTTGTTAAATCTAGTGAAACAGTAATGTAACCATAATTATTGATATATTCAACAAACTGTTCTGTAGGTTTGAGAAGGTTAGTTGGAGGTAGCAAAAGTGATATCTGAAATTCATATATATCTCTAATATGATCTATTTTTCTGCTAATATCCTGAAATACTTGGAAATTAAGAGTTATTTCACCAGTGAAGTAAAGCGAGAAAGCTATGGGGGTTTTTGAACCGTTCTTCTTTTTATTTTCCAGAAACCTTTCAATCTGTCTAAATATCTTTTCAGAAGTTAGATGGTTGTTATGGTTATTTTCCGTTCTATCTACATAACAATGCCAGCATGAGAGATTGCATTCATTTGAAGGGTTAATAACAATATAATTTACTTCTTGCTCTTTTTTATCCATATCTTCATCAAAACATTTGTTCTTATCTGAGAAAAAGCCAAATTTTTTTAGAAGGGTTATCTGTTTGTTTATATTTCCTGCATTTTCAGAATTAAATTCCCAAATCATTTGAGAGTATGTATCTGCTAAAATTGTTGTATTATTGACTTCAAAAATATAATATGAAGAATCAATTTGTAACATCTTCATCAACAAACAGATTCAGTTTCCATTCTTCCTTTTTCATCTTGAAGGAAAACTGCTACCTTATTTAAAGCTGCATCTTTTGAAATAAATTTTCCTATAATCTTGTTTTCTTTTGTATTTTTTACTACCCACCAGTCATTTTCGAGATATATCTCAAAATCCCCACATTTTTCTACGTCACCCATACTGCTCTAATTAGATGGAAATGCGGAGTTTAAATTATTTTTCCTTCTACTCTTTTCTATAGTACTGCTAGTAGAATAAAAACTCTTTAAAACTTTGAAATGATAAAGAAATCATAATTATGTCACAAAGAAGCTTCAAAGTATCTTTATGTGGGGAACCAGGAGTAGGAAAAACTTCCATAGCGCTTCGTCAAGCACAAAATTCTTTTCCGGTTTCTCATCAACCTACTTTAGGAGCTAATTTTCTTATATGGAATACGGTCATTGATGGTGAAGAAATCAAACTTATTATTGGGGACTCTGGTTCTCAAGAACGATTCTACTCCGTTCTCCCAAAGTATTTTAAAGGATCAGTAGCTGCAGTATTGATTTTTGATATTACAAAAAAGGAGAGCTTTCAGAGACTTACCTTTTGGTTAGAAAAACTTGAGGAAGGTGTTGGTAAAATTCCTTTCGTAATAGCTGGCAATAAAATTGACTTAGAAGGAAAACGAGAAGTCACTAAGGAGGAAGGAGAAGAATTTGCGAAAGAACTTGGTACTATATATTTTGAAGTATCGGCAAAAGAAAATGCGAATCTATTCCCAATGTTCAAGAAAATTGCAAAACTAGCACTTGAACAGGATAAAAACTAATATGAAAGTAAATTGCAGTTTCAGATTGATGAAAAATAGCTATTGTTTAAAAAAAATCTATGTAAAAATTGAAAAACGATAATAGGATTTATCATTTAGATTACAAATTTACCATTATCAGGAGATTACTTGATGGATACAACTAAAAACTCCGATAAATCATGCATAAATCTGATCATAGCTAATATTCTTAGAGGGGAATATGACCTTCCTCTTCAAGTAGCGAAGTTTTTCGGACCTAAAGAAATTGAAAATGATTTTGTAAAAATAGCTAATGAAGAACATCTAAAAGATTTGTTTGAAGTAATTTCACTATTCAATGAAACCAGCGAAGGAGAGATAGTACTTGATTCAGTTCAATATGCCGAATGGGAGTTCAAAAAACCTGAAACAGATTTGTCCCATATATATTTATCAAAAAATTCCCTTAATGATGTTTATACAATCAATTTCTTACGAACTAATCTATCAGAAATTAGTTTATCAAAAATTTGTAAGGAAATAGCATTTATTGGACAAGCTCTGAATGGGATTTATCGAAGAGTTACAGCAGAAATTGATGAAAAAGGTGAAGTTCTCATAGATATTAGAGATGAGCTTAACAATGGTCTGCACAAATTAGGTAAGTTTTACAATTGGCAGATTTCTGAGGAAAGAAGTTTATTGAGGGGAGGGGAAAAAACTGGTTTATCTCCAATGTTAACAACTTTGTTTATGGTTAAAGCAAGTATAATCCAAGATGAATATCTCTGTACGGGAACTTGTAATCAAGTTATAAACTCTAGAGAGGATGAGAAAATTTCTTGCGAATGTGGAGGAGATTATAGGTTACTTTCTCCTCATATTAACTTAGATCAGGTATCATTTGTTTATCCAAATAGTATACAAGATATTTCTACAAGTAAGAGTCTAGATCCAAAGAAAATTTTTCAGATTTTGGAAGACATTATGATTCCAAAAAAGTTGGTTATTCTACTTAACAGATTAGCTAACGCTCTTTTTGGAAATAAAGTAATTCTTCCAATAACAGCTAATTTCCATTCTAAAGCTACTAATGATTCTATAAAGTTAATTGTCGATTACTTCTGGAAAACAGAAGATGAGATCTATCTTTTTGCTTATGTAACCGACACAAGATATTCACACATAGATTTAATCTCAGCAATATCATTACCTATGATTATGAGAGAGATTAAGGAAAGTGTGAAAAACCATCTTTCTTTTGAAGAAGCAAAACAAAAATCAAAATTAAAATTCTGGAAACAGACTGCCTTACTCAAAGTTAAACATCTCTCTGAATATAAAGAACTAATGAAGAAAACTAATACAAATCCTGGAGGAATGAATGATGAGTGATTTGCTAAAAGATTCAATTGATATTATCTATGAACCAAAAGATGTTCTAGATATAATAACAGAAGTAAAGGGGTTATATTCGAAACTTGAATCACAGATTAGGAACTTCGTTATCACACAACCAACATTCCTAGGAGAACTTAGACAGCAATTAAAGATGGATATTGGATTCCTTTCACCACAGAAGAAAGATATGGTTTTAGCCGTTTATGGTATTATCATAACGGAGGATATAGTAAAGGATTATAACCCAAAATTTTATGCAGAAGATATATCCGCTTTACTGGAAGCAACAAATAAGAAAAATCAAATTACTGATGATGAATTTGTTGGGTTATTGTCCTCGTTCATTGTATGTTTAAAATTAGTTTTTTCAGCATCTAACATAATTATTCAAGGATTAATCGATTTAGGTGGGATGGGTATAGAATATGATATCATCGCAGCTATTTTAATTCATAGAAACCTTTTACCTGCATTCTCTGAGGCCAATTTTTGCTTTGAAGCAGGTGAATTCGAAATGGATTTGAGGTTTATTACCGCTCTCTTTGCATCTAGTATAGAAAATTATTTTGAGAAAAATGAGATAATAGAAAAAGCTAGATCAACTGGGCATCTGTATATTGAATACCGTAAAAAGTATCCATTGTCTCAAGGAGAAGATATACTTTATGATCTCATAACTAAAATATTTCTAAGCAGTTACTTCGATAAATTAATGGATTCTTTAAAGCTTAAAATAGAACAGAAGCAGAATTTACTAAGTGAGCAACTTTCTATTTCCAAACATCAATTTCACAGTCCTACAAAAGAAACATCAGACTATTCGAAGGTTGAACAGATTCTAGCAGCAGTGGAAAAAACCCTCGTTGAAACCTTGAAATTGCAAAGAGAATTGCCTGAACAAAAAATATTGGCTCTTGAGAAGAATATAGAACGAGTTCTTAGAAGGATGGCTAGTGATGAATTTGGTGTCCAAGATATTGCGGATACTCAACGATATATGCACTATCTTCAAGATACTTGGTTTAATATATTCGAAGAATATCCACAAATGGCACTTCCCTTTATAGACATTAAACTTTATGCAAAATTCATAAGTGATCACGTAGCCATAATAGAAGAGTACAAAACTTCAATTATACAACAACTTCAGTTCAAAATTCGAAGACATACTAAAGGAGAAAGGTTCACACCAAGCAATCTTGCTCTAGCTTTTTCGAAAATCTTATTTGAAATCCTTACTAATTCAACGGTGCTATCACTAGATTTAAGCTAAAATAGAAGTATAATAAGTTTACAACATTTGTTTGAAAAGACTTATCACAAGTTTTTTATCAAAATATTTTGTTTAAAGCTTGATGAAAGATACTTTTGAATTTAAGGAACTTACCGATTATAACGAGTACTATAAAATTGAAGATATACAAATCGATGCTTGGGGGTTTCCAGACAGAGAATTAGTTCCTAAGAGAATAATATATGCAACTCACCGAAGTGGGGGAGTGGTTATTGCAGCCTATCTAAATCAAGAGATGATAGGTTATGTATGGGGGTGGTTAGGGCAAATTAAGCCTTATGGTACTTTCATTTATTCACACCATAATGCTGTTGTAAGAGAGCATCAAAACAAAGGAATTGGTATAAAGTTAAAGCATGAACAGAGAAAATGGGCTTTGGAAAGAAATTTCAAAACAATAAACTGGACCTTTGATCCACTCCAAAGTAAAAATTGTTATATCAATTTACATAAACTTGGAGCTATTTGTAACAATTACAAGGTAAAATACTGGGGTTATATGCATGATGAATTGAATATTGGCATTGATACTGATAGGTTCTACTGCAGTTGGCTTATCGATTCATCTCACGTTAAAAAACGCTTAAACAATGACTATGAAGATTATACGGAAATCATCAATAACAATCTTTACCATTCAATTAAAACAACTTCTAACAAAGGAATATTGAAAGTAAAAGAATTGGATTTAAATATCCAAGAAGAAATTATTTTGGTTGAAATCCCAATTGATTTCACAAAAATTATGAAAAGCAACAATGAGCTTGCAAAAGATTGGCGAAAAGAAACAAGAAAGATTTTCACACATTACTTTAATAAAGGATACTCAGTTATAGATTTTATATTTGATAAAAGTGTAACCCCAGGGAAGGGTTATCACGTGTTAGAAGTTCGTGAATCTATTGATTCTTGAAGTTATTGAAATCAGAAAACTAAAATCAAAGAGAAAGAGAGAATAAAAATGAAAGTTGATTCAATAAAACTATATGATGTTAAGATGAAGCTGAGAAATCCTTTCAGGACTAGCTTTGGCGTAACTCAAGAAAGGGAGATTTTAATTACTCGAATTCAAGCAGAAGGATTCGATGGTTATGGAGAGTGTGTTGCAGAAAAAGGCCCATGGTACTCAGGAGAAACAATTGACTCATGTAAATCCATCATTACTGACTTTATTGCTCCCTGGTTAAAAGAGACAGACATAGATCACCCAAAAGATTTCAAGAAACTCGTTCAACAAATAAAAGGGAATCAAATGGCTAAAGCCTGTATTGAGGATGCTATTTGGGCGTTATATGGACAAATAAACAATAAATCAGTTCAAGAACTTATTGGGGGAACCAAAGAATCAATTCCTTCAGGAATATCATTAGGAATACAACAGAATGTAGATATTCTTGTAGAAAAGATAGGAGAAGCTTTAGAGAAAAATTATCAAAGAATCAAAATCAAGATTGAACCGGGTTGGGATGTAGATGTTGTTAAAAAAATAAGGGATGTTTATCCAGATATTCCTCTGATGGTAGACGCAAACAGTGCTTACAGACTGAAAAATAAGGATGTTTTCATATCGCTTGATAGGTTCAATTTAATGATGATAGAGCAACCTTTGCAATATTATGATATTTTAGACCATGCGAAGCTACAAAAAGAAATTGCAACTCCAATATGTCTTGATGAATCAATAAAAAGTGTTGATGATGCTAGAGTTGCAATTGAAGCAGATGCAACTAGGATTATAAATGTAAAACCCGCTAGAGTAGGTGGCATAACTGAAACACTTCACATTCATGAATTAGCAAAAGAGACTAGTATTCCTCTATGGTGTGGAGGAATGCTTGAAACAGGAATTGGAAGAGCAAAAAACTTAGCAGTAGCCAGTCTTTCAACCTTTACTCAACCTAATGATATAAGCGAAAGTGAGAGATACTATACAAATTATTTAGTTGATCCAATATTCGAGTTAAATAGTGATGGGACAATATCAGTACCAAATATACTACCTGGCTTAGGAATAGAAGTAAACCTAAATGCAATTGAAAAATACACGAAAACAAAAGTACATTTGTAATTTGATTGACAGTTTAACTCATTCAGACAGTGCCCAAAACAGAGCTTCAAGCATTTTAGTTTTAAAATCATATGGTGTAGTAAAACTTGCAGAGAAGAATGGCATTCCACTTATGTAACGTTGTAATCCAGTAAAGAATTTAGCATATTGGTGACTAGCTTTTTCAATATCATTTGGGAGTGAGATAACAACAGCAATTTTTACTTCTTTTTTCAATTTTGACAAGAGTTTATAGAAAGGTTCGTATTTCTTCCCAGATACGTCTATAATGAGTATCAATGCTTTTTGAGCATTTAGAAAATCTTCTTCTACAAGCGAATCAAGTTTTAGTGAGAAATTATATGGTTTAGTTCTAATATTTGCTTCTTCTTCAGTATAATTTGTAGTCTCATAAGGAAGAGAAGACAAGAGAGAGTTGTAGGACTTTTTTACTGGTTCAATAAACGCTTTAGGATAAATGATTGCTAAATTTAGTGGATCCTTTTTGCGAGGTTTAGGTTTCTGTTGAATGAATTCTAATAGTTGAGCTGAAAGAAGCTCTGCTTGCTTGCTTTCCATTAAATCTGCAAGAACCTTATTGTAGGATTGTATTATGCTTCCAAGAAATTTATCGTTGACATCTCCGATTTTATTAATACTATGAAACTTATAGATAAGAATTTTTGCGAGTTCTTCTCTGAAATCATCTATTTTCGACAATATTTCTGGTACTAGCATTAAAACTAAACCCAGAGTTTTCTTCTTCATTCTTTGATCTTTCATGGTTTTATCTTCAGCTAGAAAAGAAAAAGCGTATTGAACAAATCCAGAAGAGAATGCAAAAGGAAAGGGACCATATAGCTCTGAAGAGAGATCATCGAATGTCACCATTCCTTGAAATACTAGGGAGTAGGTGATTGAACCAGAAAATATAAATTTCTCTGTTACGTTTTCATCGAATTCTACATTTTTATCAGAAACCATATTGACTATGGTCGGTCCATCATCTTCAAGTTTGAACAAACAAATAAGCATGAATATACATTACAAAATGTTCTTTAAAAGTTTACTAAACAAAGAAAATAGAAAATTTCACTTTTAGTTCGATGGTTTTTTCTCTGCTGACTTTTTGGTTGCAGCGGATTTCTTATTGACAGAAGGTTTCTTGGCAGGAGGCTTATTGACAGAAGGTTTCTTGGCAGGAGGCTTCTTAGTTGCAGTGGTTTTTTTCTTTGCGGCAGGTTTCTTGACAGAAGGTTTCTTGGCTGGAGACTTCTTAGCTGTTGTGTCTTTTTTGGTAGAAGGCTTCTTAGCGGGTAATTTTTCTTTAATCCCTTCTTCAGACTTAATAGCTGTCTCTTCATCTTCATTCTGTTCTTGAACTATATATAATCTACCACTCACTAACTCAATTCGAGCAGTAATTTCCTCTTTTAGAATCATATCATAAATAACCTTTTCTGCCTTCTCAATAGGAATTTTAAGATTTTCAGCAAAAATTTCAAGAGGAATTGATCCTACTTTAGATAGATTTTTGATGTATTTATTTTTCATCATCTCAAATTCTATAGATTCAGGTAAATCTCTACCTCGAAGTGCTTCTATTAAATCTTCATAAGTTCCATCTTTATATGCTTGAAGAACATTTTTCACTATTTCTTCGTAAGAGACACTGAAATGCATGGTCTCAAATTTTGCAATTATGCTCTCGAATACTTTTTCAACATCATTAAGAATGAAAGCAATCCCAACTGTACATCCATCAAATAGAGATAAGAAAGACATAATACGATCCATAATTGTGTCTCTTGGTTCTTCAGTCTGTATTTCTTCAGTATAAATTGAAGCCAAAACCTTAGCTACTAATTCAAGAAGATTGGGATCTGTTAAAGTGATTGCATTGATAATTCGTCGAAGTTTGTCCTCTAAATAGATATCATCTGTTGTAATGTTTTGACAGATGAATTTCTCTATTGCTTCACCTGCAATAAGTTGTGAGCTCTTAATTACCAGAGTAGCTTTTCTCAGATTCTTGTAGAATTCTTTTTCCTCTTTAGCATGTAAAGTTTCATCTAAAAGCAAATTTATACGATTTGTGTAAAAATCAGGTTTATGAGCTGAGAGATATGTTATGATATCAGCTATCTTCTCTTCAGGACTGAACTCTCTGACTTTGACCATTTTGTTCATCAAAGTTTGATATATTTTATCAATTAGTAACGGGTTATTTTGTAATGCTAATAAATCGATAAATACAACTTCAAGACCTGCAGTATTTGAATTCATAGCACGATCAATGAAAGAGCTAATTATATGTTCATCAACATCTAAAGATTCTATATCTTCTAATTCAAGCTGATTAATTTGTTCAATTCCAGGTAATATAAATTTACCATCAGAAACTTGTTGAAGAAAATCAGTTTCTTTAACTGTTTCTTTAATTGGAGTTGGGGGAATAGTAGGTATGAGTTCTTCAGTATCAATAACTTCCATTTCAAACTCATCAGTAATAGAAAAGTCCTCTTTTTCTATTGGTTCTTCTAAGATTCCTAAAGGGTCTTTTTCCTCAATTGGAATTTCTAGTAGAGCTTCATCAACTGAAGGGATTGAAATATCAACAAGAGATGTTTCTGTGGCCAGAAGTTCTTGAACCTCCACAACATCTTTCTTCTCGACTCTACCCTTGAATAGGCTTACTAACTTATCTCCCAGTCCTTCAACACTTTCTTTTGGTTCAATAGTTATAGATTCTAAAGTAACATCAACAGAACGTAAGACTGTTTCTAGAAACTCCTGGCTTGCAAGATTTTCTTGAGATAATTCTTCCACTAAAACTGTAATTCCTGCTTCTCTTAAAGTTGGTACCAAATCACTGTCTTTGCTATCAATAATTATTGTGTCAACTGAATCTTTAACAAGATCAGTAATATTTGGGAGGTTAACTTCGAAATTTGTTTTTTCTAATATGGCTCTTTCAAACGTACTGATTTCATTGCCAAGCCAATAGGGAGGGAGAAAAGCTATTTTTCCAGAAGTTTTTTCAAGAATGTCTCTGAAACTTTCTGATTGAAACATAACATAGAAAGAGATTATATCAGTAGGCACAATAATAACAGCTGAAGCGCTGATTATTCTTTTTGAAGCTTCATTACAAATCTTCATTTTGTTTGTTTTTTCAAGATCAATGATACCTGTTATATCTACCAATGTTTGCTCTAGTGTTTTAATGTTGTTCTTCGAATTATCCTTTCTTTGTTCAATTCCAGCTGAGATTAGGAACTGTCTTGCTGGAATTTCCACATCACCTTCTTTAATATGGATAATTCTTGTTTCTGAAAACAAGGGTAAAATAAACGCGTCATCAAAAATAGCTGAACATATTTTTTTCCATGCGTCAACATACTTAATATCTTCTGTTTTGGTTGACGTAGTAAATTTGGATATCAAATAGTTTAAAGTGGATAGATGGAGAGGATTGTAGAAATCGAAAAATTGTCCTAAGGTTTCAAAAACCGCTAATGAATCCATACTTTTTTGTGCTTTAATTTCAATTGTATTAGAAAACTCCAAACTATAGTTTAGAATTTTGGAGGGGTCAGCATGATGGATCTGGAAATCACTGGAATTGTTTGCAATAATGGTGAAAGCAATATCTTCCTTATGAAGTACCTCCCTAACGAAGGGGCTGACTCTGTACCCCGCAAGTATGATTGCAATTTCCTGCTCTGTTGACATTCACTAAACCCCGAATATGGTATTATAGCGGTTATTCGAATATTGAATTATACAATTTGATTAATGTGCAATCCATACATAAATATTGTTATGAATTACAGTGAGATTTTTTATCGTAGAAAACCACTAGAAGTGCCAAAATACGAGAATTAACGAGCTGTATATAAATATTTCAAATCTAAAGAAGAGTGAAATCTCTTAAAAGCTTTAAAACATGGAAATTTTATTCTGACACAAGTTTTTACAAAAACTTCAAGTGAAGTGTTGACTAACTATTTTTTTCTTTGTTTCTTGTATTTTCTCAATTAAATCACTATTTTCTTCAGAAGAGAATATATTCCAGTGGTAAAACATTAACTGCTCAATCCATGAATAATAACTCTCTGCAAGAGCAAATTCACTCTTTTGAAGCAACGTAGCTATTTTTTCTAGAAGAATTTTCACTACAAAGATTGGATCGATAATCCATTCATAATTTTCAAGTAAATTATCAATAATCATATTTCTCGAATAACTCATTGCTTCAAGTTCACTTTCTTCTAGATAAGGTAGGAGATCATACAAAAAAGTATTTGCGGTAACGAAAAGATAATTCCATGTGTATTCAGGCAAATCAAAATACTCTTTTCTCTCTATTAAACCTCCTATTAACCATTTCAATATACTAAAAGCAGAATCTGGTTGGTTCTCTCTAATAAAACGTTTAACTAAGTTTAGATATATTAAGAAACCTGTGTCTTTAGTTTCCTTCTTTTTACAGACATCTAGTAATTTAGATAAATTGGGAATAATAGAAACGAAATATAAGAACAATTCTAAAGTTTTTTTCCAATCTTTAGAAGAACAAAGTTCACAGAGTAAATCAAAGGAATCTGAAAGATTAGCTTCCAAAGTAAAATCCTCTTTCTTGAATAATTTTGTAAGAATCTTTTCTATTACTTCATATTTCCTATTCTTATATTTTTTAACAATAGATTGAAAGTCTTCTAGAAATTCTTGATAATCTGGAAATTCACCTGTTAGATGTAAAAACAGCCTATAATATCTACTCTCAAGGATTTTCTCTTCTTCTTGAAGCTTATCTGCTAGAAAAATCAGATCATCAGCTAGTTTGCTTTTCCTCTCAAAAGATTCTTCGGAAAGATTAAGATAAGTTCCACATTGTTGTAACCAAGCATACTGATAATAGAAATCCTTCCAATATCTGGTGTCCCCTTTCTGTAAAAATAAATTCATAGTATCTTGAAATAAATCACTTAGAATTTCATTTGTAAGATTCAAACCGGATGCTCTACTCAATAGAACAGATAATGGTTCCAATTGCTGTGGTTCACGCAATGAAAAATCAAATAAAGTAATTGGATCGCTTTGGAAAATTTGCAGAAAATTAGTATCACGTAAGAATTTGTATTTATGCTTGAAACTTAAAGCACAGCTTAAAATTTTTTCTTGAAGGTCTTTGAAACCTCCATCGTTGGCGGAGAAGCGTAAAAGATCCAGTTGTGGATGTTTTCTCGGAAAGATGATTTCAGCAATTGAAGCTGGACAATTGATCCCTTTCTGAATTTCAAGCAGAATGTTTTCCATTTCCTCCACATCTGTAATTTTTTCTCTCTTATCTGATGAAAGAACACCAATAATAGAATAAAATGGAGAAACTGTTGAGTGTAAAGTGTGTGATATTTTGTCATCTATTTGAAAGTCTTCTCTGAACAAAATATCAATCATTTTATCAGCTAGTATTAATCGCAATACAAAGTACTTTCTTTCTTCGTCTTCAGACAACCCATTTATTCTAACTGACTTATCTTCTTTTAACTTGTTTGACTTTACTTTATCCAGAATTCTAAGGAAATGAGAGTAAGAGGTTGACGCATAGCTGTTAATTGGTGTGTAAAATGTTTGAAGGAAGTAATCTGATTCGGCTTCATCTTCAATAATTTTAATACTCTCAATAGCTAGAGGATCGTAAAGAGGATCAAAAGACATAAAATAGAATATTAAACTTGTAAATTCTATTTTCTTCAAACTTATTTTATTATCCAGTTTAGCATATTTTTTGTCCTTTATGAATACTTTACCTTTATCGATTATTTCCACTGCTTTATTAGAATCATTTATGTTGTAAAAAGCATCTGCAAGTTTCAGACATGAATAAAGGTATTTTTCCTCGTCCATCCACCGAACGGTTTGTAAAAACATATCAGTAAACTCATAGAGAACCTCAGGATGAACCATCATCAATGATTCAGCGAACAGAATTTCAATATGGGGTATAAGGTTTTGAAATAGATGAGGGGAAGTAGCGAGATTTGCGAGTACTTGTTCAATTTCTTTTTTAATCTCGTTAATTTTTTCTTTAGTTAGAGGTAAATCTAATGATGATACAACAGTTAGAAGATACACAATTACAATAAACATTGAATACATATCATCTGTATCCTTAAGATAACCGAACCATTTGTATGTTGAATCAAATCCGTTAATATAATCATCTGACTCCCAATAACATCTCGATTTCAATTCATAAATAACCTTAGAATTTTCAATATCTAATGGTTCATATTTTTCGATTTCTGATATTTGTTTAAGAACCTTCTTGAGGTTCTTCTTATGAAAATATTCATATGCAAGCTGAACTCTTACACCAACAATAATCTCATTGTATTTCAATTTTTTAGCAAGAGACAAAGCTTTAGAGAGGAAGATTATTGATTCTTGATGCAAACTAGAACTTAGTTGGGCTTTTAGGAGGAAAGCTTTCATTTTTGTAAAATCATCTCTCCACTGATTACCAACACTCAACAAAAAATCGCATATGTCTTCAGATTCGTCAAATTTTCCTTCTTTTAGAAGGTTCTGACCTTTAATTGCAAAATCACTTACAAGTTTCTCTTTATCAGATTCATACGAAATTTCGTACTTTTGAGCAAATTTTGATAAATCATCCTCACTGTATGTGGCTCTCTTTTTCTTTCCACTTTTCTTATCGATTTTTGTTGGTGAGGACATAATTTAAAACCATGTGAGAGTATAGAAACAACACCTAATTTTACTATATCAAAGTATTGCTTAGACAAAAACTTCACCTAAACTAGTTTAATAAAGTTCATTAATACCTTTGAAAACTGTAGTTCAGTGACTAACATTGAGTGATTCAAGGTGGTTAAATATTCAAGAGACAATGCTAAAATACCCAGAAGTCTCTATATATGAAAATTTTCTAAATATAACAGAAGGAGATCTTGATAAAGTAATTATAGAACAAGGGGAGGAATCTTATACTCCAAGACAACTTATTGAGTATTCCAATAAACTCGCAGATTATTTCTTATCTGAGAATATACAAGCCCAAGACACCATATCTGTTCTTCTACCAAATACAATCTGGTTTGTTGTATCAGTTTTTGCTTCTTTTCAAGTGGGAGCAAAGGTAACTCTCATTAATCCCAGATTATCCATGAAAGAAATTGAGTTTCAAATAATAGATTCTGAAACAAAAATTCTGGTTACAAATGAATCTTTCTGTGAACTAATTTTACATATACCAAAACATTACAAATTGCTTTCAAGTATTATAACGCCTGATTCAAAGTGTAAAATTGATTCTTCAAATGATTACAAAGTAATAAAAATGGATGAAATATTCAAGCAAGATAGCGCCTATACAGGTATCATTAGCAATTTTGAAGATATTGCATTCCTTCTTTACAGTGGTGGAACAACTGGTTTAGCAAAGGGTGTGATGCTCACACATTTTAATATGATAGCAAATGCATATCAATTCAATCATTGGGCATCCGACATTCCAGAAGAATATTCGAGGGGTGTTTTATCTTCTCTACCATTATGTCATAGTTTTGGTCTTCAATGCGGTTTCTTTGCACCTTTATTTAGAGGAGAAAAAATCATCATATTACCAAAATTCCATCCAACAGATGTTTTGAAGATTATAGAAGAAAAAGGAGCTTCATCCTTTTATGGTGTTCCAACAATGTTTATAGCTATCTTAAGACAGAAAATAGAAGATTTCAATTTGTCATCTCTAAAAGTTTGTGTATCTGGTGGATCAGCTTTACCGAAAGAGATTCATCACTCATTTGAAGAAAAAACTGGCATTTCAATTGTTGAAGGATATGGTTTAACTGAATGCAGTCCTGTTACTCATATCAATCCTTACGGAAAAACAAAGGTAAATTCTATTGGAAAACCACTTATAGATACTCATGTAAGAATCATTGATTCCCAATCATTAGAACAGTTAGAAGCAGGAGAAGTTGGGGAATTAACAATCAAAGGTCCTCAGGTGATGAAAGGATTCTGGGGGAAGGGTCTTGAATCTGTAAATGTTTTTACATCCGATGGATGGTTAAGAACAGGTGATCTTGGTAAGGCAGACGATGAAGATTATTACTTCATTGTGGATAGACTAAAAGACGTTATCAATTCTGGAGGTCTCAAAATATATCCTAGAGAAGTCGAGGAAGTGCTCTTCAAGCACCCTTCAATTTCCATGGCTGCAGTGATCCCAATTCCTGATGAGTATTTTGGTGAAGTTCCTAAAGCTTTCATTGTTACAAAAGAAGGATATGATCTTACAGCAGAGGAAGTACAAGACTTCTGTAATGAACAGCTATCGAAATATAAAATCCCCAAACATTATGAAATCATAGATGAACTTCCTTTGAGCGCCGCTGGTAAAGTTTTAAAGAGAGAATTAATTGACAGATTTTCATCAAAGGAATAATTTACTTTTTCTCTTTTCATCTTAGTTACAAACCTTAATGCGATTAGGTTACCGAGAATCTAAACTTCTACGAAACTTTTAATATGTTAGATTATGAGATAAATATAAGGTGGATTTATGGGGATTGTTGATGACGAAAGCATGAAAGTATTTCAAATTGAGCTTATAGAAAGTTTAATTGATAATCAGCTATTTGATGAAGCTTTGCCTTTTCTAGAAAGAATGATGAAAAAATACAATGATCCGTACTTCATTTATTTAAGAGGAAAAGTTTTCTATTTAACTGGAAATTTCAAACAAACGATCGAGGAACTTACTTCAGCTATTGCACTGGATTCTGATTTTTGGAGAGCTTATGAACTTCTAGGAGAGACATATAGATCAACAAATCAAACAGAATTAGCTGAGACGTATTATTTTAAAGCAACATCGTTGAATCCTCAAGCAATTCAATCATGGCTTGGGCGAGGGAAGGTAGCTATGCTAAGAAGAGAGTTTCAAATTGCTGTTTTATGTTTTGAAACATATTTGAGAAACAAGAAAAAAGATTCTGAAGTATGGAGATTACTTGCAGATAGCTATAAAAAACTAGATAATCATACTTCTGCAATTGATGCATATAATGAAGCAATTAGTATTGATCCGGTAAACCAACTGCTTTACGAGGAATTAGGGGATTTATTTCAAATAATCGGAAGAGAAGATTTAGCACAGCAAAAGTATCTGGAGGGATTACAAGTAGAGGAAAAAACCAGACCAATTAAGAAGGAACTATATTACAAACTTGCTCTATTGTATTTAAGTAAAGGAAATAACCAAAAAGCTTTCAATATTTGTAATGAACTTCTTGCTTTATTGAAAGATGATCCTGGAGCTACTTTCTTATCAGGTAAAGCGTTGATACGATTAGGACAGAGATATGAAGGTATAACAAGACTCAAACGAGCAATAGAAAAAGACCCTCAACCAGAGTATAAGGAGTTTCTAAAAGATGTGGATAGAGAACTCTTTAGCCCTAGATAAACAGTGAGAAGATTCAATAATTCAATCATCAAGGATAAGATTGATAATCATACAATTAAACACCACCCTGTTAACAGATGAGAAATGACATTCAATATTTTCTTGAGATTGCTAAAAAGGATCTAGCAAAATATTGTTTTATGGTATGGGATTATTTTTATACACCTGACATTTTTCAGGCTGAAGTTATTGGGTCAACTTTGAGATGTACATATGGACATCACAACCTAATTCATGGAAAGATTAATCCAGATATCTTTTTGAACATAGATAATAGGGGTGAGGTTGTTATTTCCACTGATTTGGAATGGATACCTTCAATAAAAGAGCATTTCACTGATTTAAAACAATTAGACGCTTCTGGGGATGAAAGTTCATTCAATACATTTCTATGTATGGAATTATCTAAAAAAGATTTTCAAGTCAAGAAAAAATATCTTTCAAGAAAGCTCACTCAAGATGATCAAGAACTAGTATCAATGAATCGGAAAATCCATATGAATAGTGGAGTAGGTGGGGTAGGTATTCTTGAAAATGAGTCTATAGTTGCTTGTGGTTTCGCTCCACATGTAGTAATGAATGAAAATTTTTCATTTGCAATAATTAGAGATGTTTGGACACGACCTTCCTATAGAGGAAAAGGCTACGGTTACGATGTTAGTTCGAAAATCTGTGAAATAGCATTTGAGGAAGGAGTTGAAAAGATATTTCTATGGGTAGAGGAAAACAATAAGGCAGCTGTTCATATTTACGAAAAAATCGGATTTATAACCGCAAGTAAAGCTTATTCAGTTATTGGCAAAAAAAATAAATCAAATACCGACAAATGAACGAAATTGCTTTTCAATTTGTTTAACATCAACTTGCATATTAACGTCTGAAACAATTATAATAGGGATCTGAACATTTTTTCTTAATTCGATTATCTGATTCTCGATTTCAAATGTACTTGAAGCAGAAAGTATTATAACGCTATAATCTTGTTCAAGCACTTCCTCCAATATTTCCATAACTTCAGCTGAATCATGTGCTTCTTTTCCTGGAACACCAATTAAATTGAAACCTCTCACAGTTTCTCTTGCCCCAATAACAAATGCTTTTTTGGTAGTTCCAAGTTCAACCATACTTAGACTACTTGAATTTGTGTTTAAAAGTTTAGGTTTCATACTATATTGTTGAACAGCAAAGCACTTAATATTCAAGGCGAATTTAGATATATGTCTGTCAATAAGGAAGATGATGCTCGCATTGTATCAATAAATGGGTCTATAGTCCAAGCTAAGGGTCTTTCTTCTTACAGAATGGGTGAAATTACTTACGTGGGAGAGGATCGATTAATAGGTGAAGTAATAGTAATAGAACGAGATATAGCTACCATTCAGGTCTACGAGCCCGTTGAAGGTTTAAGAATAAACGATCCAGTCTATCCTACAGGTAAATCATTAACAGCTGAGTTGGGACCTGGATTACTCTCTAATATTTTTGATGGCATACAGCGCCCCTTAGAAAGGATTAAACAGATTTCTGAATCCGATTTCATCAAAAAAGGGATTAAGACAAATGCACTAGACAGACAAAAGAAATGGCAATTTGAACCAAATAAGGAAATAGAGAAAGGAGATATTATTCGAGGAGGGGATATTCTTGGAGAAGTTCAAGAAACAGAGACAATCATATGCAAAATCTTGGTTCCTCCTGGGTTCTCTGGAGAGCTAATTGAACTTCAGGAGAAAGGTGATTATACTGTTACTGAACCAATACTTCTAACTAAGAATAATGATGGGGGGAAAAAAGAATTAAGTTTAATGCATGAATGGCCAGTAAGAATCGCAAGACCATTTTCAACCAAACTACCGATATCGGAACCACTCATTACAGGTCAGAGAATAATAGACATGTTCTTCCCAATAGGTAAAGGAGGAACAGCGGCTATACCAGGAGGATTTGGAACAGGTAAATGTGTAGATGGTAAAACACCTGTCTTACAATCTAATGGTCATACAATTCCTATAGAATTACTATTTGCAAAATATTTTACAAATAATAGTAATATAATCTCAGATTCAGATAATGAGATACTAGTTGATGTAACTAACAGCAATTTAGAAATCTTATCGTTTGATAAAGAGTTATCCAAAATAGTAACTAAAAAGGTTACACACCTATATAAGGGATTCAGCAATTCTATGATAAAAATATCTACAAAAAAAGGCAGACAAATAATTGTAACTCCAATCCATAAACTTCAGGTTTTTGAAGGATCTGAAGTTAATGAAAGAGAAGCAAAGAATCTTATGATTAATGATACTCTGTTGTGTCCTAGAAAACTAAATATACGAAGAAGTAAGGAAATAGAAATTGATTTGAGTAGAATCTCCTGCAATTTAAGAATTGCAAACGAAGATGATTTAGAAGAAGTAAGGAAAACATTAGTGTTTATTCAGAAAAATAACAATAAAACAATGAGAGACATATCAAAAGATTTGAAAATTAGTGAGGACATATTATACAATATCAGTATAAAGAGAAACAAACCCGCTTATGAAGTTATTAAACGAATAGTTGAATTTTATAATATTGATTTGGATTTCAACGAATTTAAAACTGAAAGAAGGAGCAAAAAAGTCAGAATACCAACGAAGATGACAAGTGAACTAGCTGAATTCCTTGGATTATTATTATCTGATGGAGGGTTGAAACTTGATCGTGTTATAAATTTCTACAATAATGATGATATTCTTAGAAAACGATTTAATGATTTAGCATATAACTTATTTGAGATTACAGGGAAAGAGTATGTAGCTAATAATGTAAAAGCAATTCAAATATTCTCAAAGCCAATAACATCTTTTCTAGTAAGTTTAGGAGTGCCATTAAAAAGAAAATCTAGAAATGTGTTTATACCAAAAGAAATATTGGAATCAAACGAAGAGATGTTATTACATTTCTTAAATGCCTATATTGCTGGAGATGGATATGTTAAAGGTTTTACCTTGGAAATCTCAACTGCAAGTTTAAGCATGTCATCTGATTTAGCTTATTTATTGTCAAGACTCGGAGTAATTTATAGAACCACTAAGAAACCAATAAAAGACCATATGTACCATAGAATAACGGTTGAAGGTTCCCAATTGCACATCTTAGGAGAATTAATGCAACTTAGTTGCGTTACATTATTTAGTAAAACTAGCAAAATCCTTTCATATTTGTCACAAAACGTATCTCACTTCGAAAGCTCAAATGCTATACCAATCAACAAAGAAATTTTGATACAGAATCATAATTTAGTATTAGAAGCAGAAAACTCTTTTGAAAGAAAGAAATCACTCGAAACAATAAAAAACATCAAAAATGGTCAAAAAATTACAAAAACTACCTTAGAGAATTTTGCCAAATATCTTTCAAACATAAACGACAAAACAGAACAGGTAAACGAAAGCATAAGGAATATTGATCATGTATTGGATTTAAATGAAGAATTTTATTTCGATCCCATTAAATCCATTGAATTATTGGATAAATCACAAGAAGTTTTCGATTTAACGGTAGAAGATACACATAATTTTATTGGTGGAGATTCTCCACTAATTTTACACAACACTGTTATTCAGCATCAGATGTCCAAGTGGAGTAATGCCAATGTTGTCGTCTATATCGGTTGTGGTGAGAGAGGTAACGAAATGACTGATGTTTTAAGAGAGTTTCCAAAATTAATTGATCCTTATACTGACAATCCATTAATGGCAAGAACAATTCTTGTAGCAAATGTTTCCAATATGCCTGTAGCTGCTAGAGAAGCATCTATTTACATGGGCATAACAATGGCAGAATATTATCGAGATCAAGGGTATGCAGTGCTATTAACAGCGGACAGTACAAGCAGATGGGCTGAGGCTTTAAGGGAAATATCAGGACAGTTAGCAGAGTTACCTGTAGAGGAAGGTTTTCCAGCTTATCTAGGTGCAAGATTAGCCAATTTCTATGAAAGAGCTGGTAAGGTTATACCAATTGGTTCCCCATATCGTGAAGGTTCAATCAACATTACTGCAGCTGTCTCACCACCTGGTGGAGACTTTAGTGAACCTGTTACAGCTAATACAAAAAGATTCGTTAAAACGTTTTGGGGATTAGATTCAACTTTAGCTAACAGAAAACATTTTCCTGCAATAAACTGGTTAACCAGTTATTCTGGATACATATCAGAAATAGAAGAATGGGCCCTTGAATCTGGTTTAGAAGATTGGGGTCGATATCGTCAAGAAATGGTGAAGTTGCTTTTAAAGGATGAAGAGTTGCAACATATCGTTGAATTAATAGGATCAAAGGCGCTTCCTTCAGAAGAACAATTAATAATTCTGATTGCAGATATAATTAAAAGTGGGATACTACAACAAAGCGCTTTTCATCCGGTTGATACTTTTTGCCCAATAGATAAACAAATGAAAATGATGAAGCTAATACTGCTCTTTCATCAAAGAGCTGACATCCTTATCAAAAATGGATGCCCTATTTCGTTAATTACTTCATTGAAATCCGTTCAATTTCTTAAAAGAATGAAGGAAGATGTAAATAATGATGACCTTATACAATTGAATAAGATTGAAGATTATATTCATTCTGAAATGGAAGAAGTTGGTTCTAAATGTGGGTACAGGATTTGATAATATCATGGCTAGAATAACTGTTAAAGGAGTATCGGAAATTCGAGGACCATTAATAGTTGTCGATGGAGTATCTGGTATACAAATGGGAGAATATTTAGAAGTCAAAATTCATGATAATCAAGTTCGTAAAGGAAGAGTCTTAGCTATTGAGGAAGAAAGAGTAATAATTTTATTATACCAAGGAACTTATGAAATAGATAAAGATGACATAGAAACACAGTTTTTTGGAAGAACAATGCAACTTTTTGTTTCAGAGAGTATGATTGGAAGAACATTTAATTCTCTTGGAGAACCTCTCGATGGACTACCAGCTGTTTATTCAGACGAATTTTTAGATGTTAATGGAGCACCAATCAACCCAACTTCAAGAATTTATCCTAGAAATTACATAGAAACAGGAATATCTGCGATTGATCTAATGAACACTATTGTTCGAGGACAGAAACTCCCTGTGTTCACTGGTGCAGGATTGCCCAGTAATAGAGTTATTGGACAGATAGTTAAACATGCAAGAATAGCTGAAGAAGATAAAGGAGAAAATTTCGCAATTGTTTTTGGAGCAATGGGTTTAACTATGGACGATTATATTTATTTCCAACGTTTATTCAAAGAGACTGGAACCCTAGATAAGGTTGTAATGTTTGCAAATCTAGCAAGTGATTCAGCTGCAGAGAGGCTTCTTACGCCTAGAGTTGCCTTAACAACATCAGAATATTTAGCTTTTGAGAAAGATTATCACGTGTTTACAATCTTATCAGACATCACCAACTATTGTAACGCACTAAGAGAAGTTTCAGTGGCTTTAGAAACTGTTCCGGCAAGAAAAGGTTTTCCCGGATACATGTATAGCGATTTAGCATCACTTTACGAACGTTCAGGCATAATAGAGAGTTCAAATGGTAGTATAACACTTCTAGCAAATTTAACAATGCCAAATGATGATATAACCCACCCAATACCTGATTTAACTGGTTACATAACAGAAGGACAAATAATTCTAGACAGATCACTTCATTCCAGGGGGATTTATCCACCCATAGATGTTCTTGGTTCACTTTCTAGGCTTATGAAAGATGGAATTGGTGAGGGATATACAAGAAAAGATCATCCATCTCTAAGCGATCAATTATATGCATCATATGCAGAGGGATTAGATAAAAGGAAGCTTGCTGAGGTTATCGGAAAGAAAGAATTAAATCGTATTGATCAAATTTATTTGGAATTTTCTGTAAAATTTGAGGAGTTATTTATCAATCAAGGAGACACACCCAGAACGATGCAAGAGTCCTTAGAGTTAGGGTGGTCTCTTTTGTCATTACTTCCAGTATCGGAACTCAACAAATTATCTTCAGAGGAAATTGAGAAACATTTATTCGATCGAGTTGAAAAAGAAATATGAGAGAAGCTATTACCATTTCACCAACAAAAGATAATTTACTTAAATATAAGAGGAAACTAAAGTTGGTTGAAAGGGCATATGATCTATTACGAAAAAAATATGAAGCTCTTTTAATGAAATTACATATAATAACTGCAGAGGTCTCCACTTTAAGAACTGAGATGGAAAAATGCTTGAGTGAAGCTTACATTGAATATATCAAAACAGAATCGGAACTTGGAAGAGAAATGATAAATGTTTTTAGTGATACAATACCAAAGGAAGTGGAAATTCAATCTATGCCTGCAGAGTATATGGGAGTAGATTATATGAATTTGGAAGTAGAAAAACTTCCAGATACTTCCTATGGGTTTTTTGGAATTTCAAGTCTTTTATGGGTGACAGCAGAAAGGTTTAGAGAAACATTTCATCTACTTATTCAACTTACAGAAATTGAGAGTCTTGCTTTTAGAATTATGAGCAATTTACAATCAATTCAACTAAATCTGAATGCTTTAGATAAAGTGTATAGAGTGAGATTCCGAAATATTATCAAATTTATAGAAGATGCACTTGAATCATATGAATTAGAAAATATTTACACTATTAAGAAATTGAAAACTAAGTTAGAAGAAAAAAAATTGAGGAAAAGAGGTGCCCATTATTAAGAAAGCACTAGTAGCAATAAGTGATTTTGAAAGTGGAACAAACTTGATTAAACAAATCATCGACTTTTTTGATGATTGGGTTACAGAAATCCATATCATTAATGTTATTGATAGTGAAACGGTTCAACATCTATCAAACTTTAGAGGGGAAACAATAGAAGAAGTAGAAAACAAGAGTAAAACTGAAAGTGAAAATATATTGAAAAATCTTATTAGTATTTATTCTGATTCTCATCTTTATATCACGTATAGTATTGAAACAGGTATAATATCAGAATCAATTATTAAAACATCTTTGAAAGAAGAAGTGGATTTTATAACAATGGGTACTAAAAGAGAGAGAATAGCAAAAAGATTGTTAAAAAACCATATTAGATACGTTATTGAGCTAGCATCAATTCCAGTACTCCTCTATCCAGTATAAAGTGATAAAAATGGTAGATAAACAAAAACAAAGAGAAGAACATGTTTCTACAAACTTAGAAAATCTACTGAAGAAAATAGTCTCTGAAGCAGAAAACGAAGCTGAGAGATTGAGAGAAGAAGCGAGAATAAAACTTGCAAATTTTGAGAAAGAAACAAAGGAGCTTGTTTCTGAAATAAAGCATAAAGAATTAGAAAAAGAATTACCACATTTAGAATATATTAGAAGAAGAACAGAAGCTGAATATCAACAAAAAGCGAAAAGAACAAAAATTCAAACCAAAGAGAAACTAATTGATGAAGTTTTTGAGAAAGTTGAGAAAGATTTGTCAAGTTTCAGAAAAAATCCAGAATACAAAAAATATCTTGAAAGTAAGCTAAAATCAACTCAAAGGGCATTTCGATCTAAAGATATGAAACTTTTAATCGATAAAAGAGATGAAAGCTTAATTAAACGGATTATTACAAAACTAGAAAAAGAAAAGAATGTTAAATTCTTAATAGAAATAACAGAATTAGTAACATCTGGAGGTTTTATACTTACAGATAAAGAAGAACGAGTTAAAATAGATTATACAATAGAATATTTATTAGAAGAAAGCAGAGACACAATTAGAACAAAGATAAACGAATATCTATTCAACTAGGTGATAAAATGGGTTTATTTCCACAAACGATGCTTAAGGCAACAATCGTAGTTCCATTAGAAGATTTTCCCAAACTAATAATACAGCTAGCGGAAACTGAAAAATTCATGCCTAAAGAAACTACAATAGATGAGGAATTAGAAGACTATTTTCCAACAATCAAACTTGATTCTATAAGACGAATAGAAAACTCATTTGAAGATTTGTTAAAAACACTTCCTGAACCCAAAGAAAAACTATCTCAAAAAATAGCTAGAGCTTATCGAAAAATCCCACCTTTAGAACCATTATTTACTAACTGGGAAAACATCGAAGAGATTGAGACACAAATCATCGAAAAAATAGAAAAAACAAAAAGTGAAATACACGAACTTATAACTAGAATAGAAATTATTCAGAATGAACTCGAAACAAAGAATCTAATCTCCAAAGGTTTCAGATTACTTGAAGAAGAGTTTCCGTATCTAGTTAATGAAAAAGAGAGAGCTATTATAGGTATATTGACTACATCAAAAGCATCAGATGCTGAAGAGTTTGTAAGTGATTTATCAAAGAAAGAAGTTATTCCATTAGTTCACAATAAATTTTTAGTTTATGCTCAAGGTAAAAAGGGAGAGATTACAAGGTTTCTCAAAAAAATATCGACAGTTCGATGGATGGATCATAAACATACTGGACCTGTTCATTTGAGTAAGTTAGAAATTGAGGAGGAAATTGAGAAAGGAACTAAGGATTTAGAGAAGGAAATTAAGAAACTTGAGGAAGATTCAAAGCAATATGCTATTCAAAATAAGGAAAAGATAATGGCTTTGCGATTATCAATTGAGAGTTATAAGCAGTTGCTTAGGATTTACGTAACTTCAAAGAAAACAAAAAGAACAGTGATTTTCCAAGGGTGGATTGCTCAAAAGGATCAAAATTATATCAAAGATTTTATTTCAGATTTCTCAGAAACAGTTTTTGAAACAGAAGAACCTGAAGAAGAAACAAGAAACGTTCCAATAAAACAAGCTAAAAATCCCATAATGAGATCATTTCAATCAATTGTCGCTCTTTATGGTTTACCTTCATCAAAAGAGGTAGATCCTACAATATTTTTTATTTTTACATTCAGTATTTTCTTTGGAATAATGTTTGGAGATGCAGGTCACGGTCTAATTTTCATGCTAATAGGTCTATTGGGGATGCTAGCAAAGGGGTTAAAGAAAAATATTCGAACTATGTTCATTCTGGTCTTTTCTCTAGGGTTAACTTCTTTTATTTTGGGTGCATTCATATTCGGTGAATTTTTTGGATATGGAATTTCTCATGACATCTTTCATTGGACAGATCCTAAATTATTTGGTTTACACTATCCTGTTTTAAGTCCAGTTGATAATCTAATTGAAATTTTCAATCTTGTACTTATTATTGGTGCAATACAATTGACACTTGGACTGACTCTTAGATTAATTAATCAAATTAGACATAAAGAGATTGAGGAGATAATAAAAGAAACAGGAGCTCAAGTCTTTCTATATGCAGGAATTCTCTATTTCTTAAGCACTCTAGATATTATAAATTTTGGAGTAGAAATTCCTGCTATTGTGGGTTTAATCGCATTATTACTGGGTGTGACATTAGCGCTTTTTGGTCAGGGTATTGCTGCTTTAATTATTAAAGAAGAGAGGAAAAACTTTATCAGAAAATTCTTTGGTGGAATTGGGATGGGCGTGATGAATTTACTAGAATCATTTAGCTCTTTCATAAGCAATACTATATCTTATGGTAGAATACTTGCAATGCTTGTTGCACATTTTGTATTTCTTAGTGTTATCAATACTTTAGCAGATCTTTCTGGTTTCATCGTATGGCAAATTTTAATTCTAATAATCGGAAATATCTTTGTATTAGCTCTAGAAGGACTTTTGGTATTCGTTCAAACTTTAAGATTACATTTCTATGAATTTTTCAGTAAATTCTATGAGGGAAGTGGAATACAACATAAACCAATATTTATATTTAATAAAACAATGGACTTGAGTAAGGATGGTAAATAGTATACTATTAGGAATTATTGCAATTGCTGGTACAATGCTCACAATTATTGGAGCTGGAATACCTTTAGCTAAAGGAATTCAGGCTGCTGCTGCTGCTGTCGCAGAAAAGCAACGTCTAAATATTTTTATTCTAATATATCTAGCGCTTGCTGAAGCTCTAGCTATTTACGGTTTGTTGGTTGCATTTATCATGTATACAAAATTAAGTGATGCAATTACAGGTGTAGCGGAATTCACAGAAACTCAAGGGTTCATTTTCCTTGGAGCAATGGCAATAATGATTATTTCTAATATAGGGGCTGCAATAACTTTAACCAAGGGAGAACCTGCTGCTATTGGATCACTAACTGCTAATTCTGAAGTATTCACTGCAAACCTTATCTATTTAGGTCTAGGTGAAGCTTTAGCAATTTATGGTCTCTTAATTGCATTTATTCTCCTCAATCTAGCTTAACGAGTGTTATCACACTAAGTTTATAACTAGTTCCTTGGTTTTCTCAACAGGGAACTTGTATTCCTTAAGATAAATTAGTTTGTTTAAGTCTTGAATTTGGGATTCATACATTTTCAGATAGCACATTATACTAAGAATCCCAAAATCAGAATGAAAGGCTTTTTTTATTGTCTCTAATTCACTTGCTCTTACAGCAATCTCGATATGCAAGAACATTTTATCCTCAAAGTACAAATCAATGCCTTTCGAAATCTTATCTGAAGCAAAAGTTTTCAGAAGATCTAAATCACTCTTTAAATCATTGCTTTCCATCATTTTGAGAATTTGCCTTCTGAAAGGAAATTCGTCAGGTATGGGAACCAGTTGTAATGCTTCTTGTATATCTACTTCAACAAAATCAGCTTTAAGTATCACTAGTAATAGATTAGTTAGTAATTCATTCTTTACAAAAGTCATTGCACCTTGCCTTTGGTTCAATTTTAATTTCTCAGCTTTGGAAATCATCTTCTTAAGATAAAAGGCTTCTATTGCGAATTCTAATGGCCAGATATCATTAATTTTGGAATACATTTTCTCAGCGACTTCTATTTCTTTCCCGTATTCAGATTCCTTAAGTAAGTCAAGAAGTTCTGCTAAATCTTTCGCTAATATTAGCTTCGAAATGAATGCTGTTCTTCCAAGCATTTCTTGTGGTCTCAAATTGATTACTTCTCTCAGATCCACTTTTGATTTTGAATAAAGATATCTTATAATCCTTTGAATGTTCATTACCTCGAGTTTAGTTGTATATGCTTCAAAAAACTCTTTAGACCATTTTGGGGAGTATTTCAAGATGAACACATATTGATCAAGCAAACTAGCTGTCAGTAATTTCTCTAATTGGTGAGATTGATATTCAGGATGGTCTTTCAATTTTTCACCTATTTCAAAACTTAACAAATCCTGAATGAACAATTCATAAGGTTTATTTATTAAATTTTCAAAGTCTTCTTGGGAAAGTAATTTAGAATATTGCCCTCGCACATAGCTCGTTAAGAAGGCTAAATCAGGTGAAATCTTTGCCATCAATAGAACATGAACTGATAAAACAAATAAAGGTTGCTGAACAACAAGCAGAACAAATTGTAAAAGATGCAGAAACTGAATCAGCGCTAGTTACAGAAAAAGCACAAAGCGATAGGATTAGAAGACTAGAGCACGCAAAGACAGATGCAAGAGAGTTACTTAAAAAGAAAGTAGAAGAGGCAAAAGACACTTCTACGTATTTAATATTAATAGAAAATGCTGAAAAAAAATCGGAAAAACTTTTTGATGAAATAAGACCGAAGATACCTGAAGTTGCTGATTTGGTATCCGATTATATTCTTGAAATTGGCAAATGACATTTGTTTTTATTCATCAATAAGCTCATAATCTTTTTTAAGTTCAGGGAAAGATTCATCAAACTCTATTTCTTCAATGTCATCAGCTTTTTCTTTATCTTCCTTTAAATCTTCTAGATGATCCTTAACTAAATCTAATAGCTCATGAACTTCATAAGCAATAAATGGTGTATCCAGTTCTTTCTCTTCTGAGTATCCCCAAGTTACTCCAAAACAAGGAATTTGGAGAATTTTAGCAACATAAACATCACCTGGTAAATCCCCGATTAATACTGCTCTGGAAATAGTTTCAGTATCGTAATGGGTGGCAATCAACTCAACTTTGTCTTCACCTGCTAGTAGGAAATCAAAGGGCATATCCTCACCAAATAGATTCTGAAGAACCTTCTTAGCAACCTCCTCGTCCATCATAGTTGGATTTTGTGTAACTAGTACAAGTTCAATGTTTTTAAGTTTTTTAATTTTATTGAGTGTTTCTTTTGATCCAGGTATCAATTTCTTAATTTTCAAAAATTTCTCTGTTCGTAATTGTCGAATTTTATTCTTTCTTAGATGGAGCTTAATTGGGTTCACTGGATATTTAAAAAACATGAACATACTCATTCTTTTTCTTGAAGCTTCTTTATACATTTTTTTAACTTGATCGTGAGAAAATTTCTTTCCTAAAACTTCTTCAAACACTTCTACTGTTATATTAATGGTATCGACAAGAGTGCCGCCAAAGTCAACAAAAATTGGAACTATTTCTTCCATGAGTAACCAACATCATTATTGATAGGTAAATAAAAGAAAAAAAGAGGAGTTTAAAACTTTTCACTCTATCGTTTCTTTCTTCTTGTTTCTCTGTATTTAGTTCTAAGACCTAGAAGTAATGTTCGTATTGTAAGAACTATACCTGAAATTGCGGCAAAAATGCCAACCCAATTTACACCTAAACCGAAAGGTAAACCACCTTGCGAAGCAGCAACTGCGAAGTATATACCTGCAATTCCTATAATTCCGAAGAATGCAGATAACAAACCTATCAAAGCCCAATAAGATGTTTCTCTAGGTATTTGTGTGATTACTGTTCGTCCTGTTGCTGCATCCATGGTTGCCTTATACATCTTCCCATTTACTTCAAAATCTAAGAAGTAGAATGGTATATGCAGTAAATATATTCCTTTAACTTCAGGTTTGTCTTTGACCTCGTGAATTTGAGCTAATTCTTTGTACATCAAACCCTTATGGATGTCTCGTATAGTGGCAACTCCTTGGACTTTTGCTTGTTCAACGTCCAACACAGTTTTCACAATTTTTGCTTTTACTTTGTCAGCTTCTAACGCTTGAAAATATCTCTTACCACGTGTGGAAATTTCGAAGTCGATTAAATCGTTGATAATCTCTTTTGGACCCCAAATGATGAATTCACGCTCATCATCAAAAACACCTTGTTCAGGTTTGAGATGAGTGGTAATATTTCTATATCCTGACCTATAACGATGACTGAAGGTAGCGTATTCACCATTACCCTTGTATTCAGTTCTAAGGTGAACAGTTACAATATAGTAGGGATAGAATTTCAGATCCACTTTCTTTAGATTAAGTGATTTATGTAGATCGTCAGGAGTGCCAGGATTTTTGAGAATATCACCAACCAATTCTGTCCTAATCTGATCCACGTCATA
>JAUWPI010000111.1 GCA_030611665.1 Candidatus Heimdallarchaeota archaeon
ACATTGGTCCTCAAACCATACAAGAGTATAAGGAAGTCTTGATGTATACAAAGGAAGTTCTTTGGACGGGACCTCTTGGAATATTCGAAACAAAGGAATTTGAAAAAGGTACAAGAGAGCTAGCCCAATTTCTTGTTGAACAGAACATTACTACCTTTGTTGGTGGAGGGGATTCAGCTGCAGCGTTTGAGAAATTCGATTTTGAAAAAGATATTTCTTTTGTTTCAACAGGAGGAGGAGCTTCATTAGCGGTAATGAAAGGAGAGTTACTTCCGGCTATAGATTATCTCTGATTAATTGTAGTGTACTGAAGCCAGAATTTCCAAAACACATGTTATTAGATCTTTAACAAATAGGATTTGCTAGGATACAATACAAATTTTGCGTGAAAAAAAGAAAGAAGATGGTTACTTCTTTTTGACTTTCGTTTTCTTACTTGATGGTTTGGATTTTGATTTAGTGACAACGATAACTATAGCAAAAACTATCTGTAGAGCACCTAAAAAACCACCCAAAATAATTATTTCTCCCCACTGAAGATTACTGAATAAATTCTGTTGTTCCGTGATTGATATCTGAACTACATTAGAGATCTCACTCTCTCCATATTCATTAGAAGCTACAACTGCGTAGTAATAATTTCCAGATGCCATTAATCTATCACTGAAAGAGGAAGTTGTTAGTTCAACATAAGGTTCTAAACCTGCAATAGAGTTAATAAATGAAGCTTCGCGATATAGAAAATACTCTTTTGAACCTTGAGATGAACTCCAACGAAGATCAAAATCCTCATCAATTTCAGTTTCTGTAGAAAACAAAGTCAGTGTAACTTCATCAGGTGCTCCAACAAATTTCCTATACAATATATCAGTGTCTGCACCAGAATAGGCTACAGGGCTAGCACCAGACCAAGAGACATATAGATGCCCATAATCATCTATAACGAAATCAACATCCCAACTTGACATATCACATTCTGGAGTTACAACAGCTGTTACTGACCATAATTTTGTTTCCGGATCTTTATATCTGTAAAATATATCGGCATCTAGTCCAACTCCAGCATAGTTTGTTTGGTCAACCCACATTACGTGAATCTCATCATTACTGCCTATGCGAATTTCGGAATCCATAGAAGAAGTAGTACTTACAGTTGATACAAGTTCAGCAGGTGTCCAGATACCAAGATGATGATCATGATATTTGTAATAGATATCGGAATCAGTTTCTAGATCTAAATCCATTGTATCTGACCAAGTTATGTGTGGGTTACCTTCTTTATCACAAGTAATATCTGGTGTGCTAGATGTTTTGTCACTTTCTGAGCTAAGAAGAGCTATAGAGGACAAGGTTGACGACTCGAGAGACCTATAGAGAATATCTGAATCTGCTCCACTATCTAAGATATCAGCTGTTTGATCACTCCAAACAAAATGAGCAGTTTGATCAAATACATAGAGACCACTAATAAATGCATGAGCAGTGCTTGTTGTTGTCAATAAGCCCATCGAACTCCATGTAGAAGTGTCTGAATCTAATATTTTGTAAAAAGCATCATAAGCAAGTCCTGAGCTTAACATAGGTTCAAAATCTGACCAGGCTAGATAAACATCATTTTGATTATCAATTCCTAATAACGGTTCTCTTGATTCCAACGTGCTACTTGTGGTAATAACTTCAGTTGTGCTCCATGTGCCAGATAAATCTCTTTGTTTATAGAAAATATCATAATCGGTTCCTGAAGAATCATAATCACTACTATCCCACCATGCTACGTGTACTATCCCATCATCAGAGACAACTATATCAGGATCTTGTGACACACCATCACTTTCACTTGATATAAGTTCTAGTGCACCCCACGTTAGTGAATCACCGTACCATTTTCTATAAAAGATATCAGTGTCGGTCCCTGACGCTAATAAAGTATCATCTGTGTCGGTCCAAGCATAATGAACATTATTATTTGAATCGTAGAATATACTTGGATGCCAAGAATTATCACTACTTGCTACCGATATTAAATATATAGGATTCCAATACCAAGAAGAGTAATTAGTATCTAAATCAATTTCCGAATTAGTTGTTATTTCGTTTGCGCTGTTACTAAGATTGATACTATTAGTATTGATAAATAATAAACTAATAATTATAATTGAAAGTAATATACTTTTTCTTCTCAAAGAAACACCTAATACTATATTTATTTTTTCTTAATCAAAAACCTTGCTCAAAATCATACACAAAATAAACCAGATTTATAAGGGGATATGACGTATTTTATGTAGAATAATATCCACATTCATGATAGCTGTAAATAGAAAAGTATGAGTTCTAAAGTATATTAGAAAGAAATTAAGCAAGGTGTTAAGCGTTGAAAATTAATGAACCAGCAGAAATCAAATTGATTAAAAAAACTCTGCAAAATTACACTAAAGCATTTCAAAAGTGGGATATAAGTAAACTCGTTTTAGCTTTTCATCCGGAAGCAAAATCTATTTGGTATGTTCCTGAAAGAGGAGGATATATTTCTGATATGTGCTATAGTTGGGTTAGAAGTTTTATTGCTAATAAAAAAGAAAAGATTGTTATCGATTATACAACATTTGCAGAGAATATTGATCAAACAGGAACTGCTGCCTATGTAAGGTTCAGATTTTTAATTGAAGATGGAGAGTATAGCAGGGATACAACGGATTATCTTACTCTACTTAAGTTTGGTGAGGATTGGAATATTGTTAACAAATCAGGCTTTACAATCGATAAAACAGTCGAGGAGATCGTTCAAATTAAGGAAGAAAGAACAAAACCCAACAGAAACATTCCTAATGAACTAGAACTGATTACATTGAAGCTTAAAACTTATGCTGAAGCTTTTGATGAGTGGGATATAGAAAAAATCAGAAACGTATTTCATCCAGAGGTTAGAGTAAATTCTGTTGATGTTGAAACTAACAAATTCAAGTGTCAGACTCGTTCAATTGGTGTTTGGAAAGAAGTTTTTGAAAATCATCAAAAAGATGATGTAAAATTCAAAACACAAATTGAATTCATTGACCAATTGGGAACATCAGCAGTCGCAAGGATGCGTTGGTTGGCAACAAAAGAGAATTTCAAATCGGTTACAGTAGATTACTTAACTTTTCTGAAAGTAGATGGTGATTGGTTAATAGTTAACAAAACCTGCCATTCAGAGGAAATTAAAAACTAGTTTTAAATTACAAAGAGGAATTCAGATGGATAACGTAAAGGAAATTAAAGAGGTTATAGAAACGTACGTTGAAGGAGTAAAAGAGTTCAATTTTTCTAAGGCAGAATCCTCTTGGTATAAAGATGGAATAAAGATATCTTACAATCCTGAAGATGATAAATTGGAGATGCTTAAGATGCTAGATTCAAGACCACCAGACAAAATCAAAGAATTAGAGATACACCAAGAGGCTAACATTGAGTTAATTGATGTTACCAATACAGCTGCCATTGTAATTCTACATTGGGAACAAATTATTCAGGGTAACAAAAAGTCTTATGTTGACTATTTATCGTTATTAAAGGATAAGGACAAATGGAGAATAGCAGCAAAAATTTCTGACATCAAAAATAGCAGTTAATTAGCTATTAATTCTCATAACCAGCAATTTTTTTTCAGTTACCTCAAGGGTAATCTTGAAAAATAGAACAAAGTTATTTAAAGTATCTAGAAAGAGATCCCTTTCTTATTTCCAAGCGAGGTCATAGGAAAAAGAAGGTAGTTTTATGTCTACAAGGAAAATACTCAACGAAGTTATCGACTTGATGGACGACATCAATAGAATCGTCAACAATACTAATTGGAGTGACTATTCAGAAGTCAGAGTAAAAATTCTTGTTAATAGCAAAATGAATGAACTTAGGCATGTTCTAGGAGAACTCCCGGAAACTGATGTATTTAATTCCGAAGAAGCATCAACCTTTTTTGAAAAAATTCTAGATAAAATTACTCAAATCTTAAGCAATCTACCCCAAAATAAGATGCCTCTACAATTTTATGAATTGGAGATTTGGAGACTGAGATACGCTTCAATGTATGCTCTGCAATATGGTCAAGGAGGGGCTCTACAAGTAGCAGGAGCAGCTCATGCACTATCAAATGTTCTTATTGGAATAGAAACAATGGATGTTCAAGAACTGATTGTAGATTGGGATCATCCTGAATTCGATAAAAGAAGAAAATTGATTCTAAATTATCTAAGTTCTGCTTATTTATTCTTTTTTAGTTTATGTACATCCTTAAACACAATTTATAAGCACGATTTAGAACACTGGGTTTCAGAAGGATTCAAAGCAAGTGCCCAGTATCTTCATTACATGGATGTCTTTTGGGATGTCCCGAAAAATATCGCACACTATAAGAAAACACACAGAAATGTTGCCGATCCTAATTATTCTCCATACTATGCAACTTTTGCTGCAGTAGATTATATCATAACCTTCCTATTAGATCTTCAGAAATTCTTTTTCAATGATACTGTTAAAATAGATAATTACAAGGAACTTGTAGATATAACTGAACCTGAAGCGTTTTTTGAATCAGTTGAAAGGCTGCTAGCAAAAGCAGAAAATTATGTCGCAGATTTCAAGAAACACGTGACAGAAGGTTCCTTCGATTTAAATGAGGATCCTCTTAGTGATGCTGACATAAAAGAAACAATCTACGAACTACAAGTGACAAAAGTATGGATAAAAGGATTAATCACACTCTACCGGGCAGTAATCAAAGATATTACTACTGAACTACACATACTAGAGAACACTGTAATTCCAGAACTATTCCAATATATTGATAAATATAAAGATTTATTCACTAAACCTGATTTCATTGAAAGTCAAATAGCGGATGGTATTAACTCAACAATTCTTGAAATTCTTCTTTTTGCTGGAGCAGCTACTGTAAAATCAAAGAAGCGAAACCACATTGATAAGATTGACAAAGATTATCATATGTTCTTTTCAGAAGATGGAATCAAACGTTATCCAATTCTCAATGGTCTTTATACAACCCTAAAAATCACTTTAGATATTGCAGATGAAGATTACTCTAAATTGCAAGAGTACGGATATAGATTGACAAAATTGTCGGATTTAACACTATACGAACCTCGAAACTCTTTTGCCTTTGCCTTATTGGGAAACATGTTGCTCTTACTAGAAGGGGAAATGAGCAAAGAAACATTCCTTCAAATAACAAAAACAAAGTTTGAGGAGCTCTTACCTTCATTCTCGGCATGTATAATTTCAGAAATAGAAATCTATATTTCAAACCTCGAATTAACTTTGAATGGGGAATTAGCTTCATTCAATATGGGTAGATTACTATCACCAAAACATTATGACCCTTACTCCATTTTTGTTCCTGAAATCTCAAAACTTGCCATAGAAAGAAACTTAGGAGAATTGGTTTATATTCCCTTTAATCTTCAATCAGATTATATAACTGACGTAGATTTCCAAATAGCTGAAACAATGGTTTCTACAAGTGAAGAAAAGACGGATAATATCGTAGAACCATCTGATACAACTTCAAATCCTTAAATCGAATGGTTTTTTACCTCAAATCTGAATATTTATCAATTTAAATTATTTTCTTTGAACATGTCTTTTGAAATCATTGATTTTATCCCCAAAGAAGCAGATGAAAAACTACTAGAAGCTTACTTTGATTTTGCTGAAACGTTTTTCATGATCCACAAAAAAGTTGGGTGATTGAAAAAATTAAAGAATTAAAATTAATCACAAGTGAGAAAAAGAAATAGAACACTATGCAAAATGTCAAGCCTTTATAGGTGATTCTGCTTCCAGATCATCCCATTTTCCACATCGACTCCCCCATCTTGCAATTAGTTCATTGTTTTGTCTTATTTCTACAATCTCACAAACATTAGGACAACCATCACACTCAAATCCTCGAGAGTTAAACTTTTGATCAGGTATATCCCACCCATAAAATTTGGATTCTCCACTAATTTTCCGCATAGTTTCCTGTGCAAGTATGGCTGCGCCAATTGCACCCATAACATCATAGTTTTTAGGAATAATTACTTTGTATCCAAAAGTTTTCTCAAAAGATTCTTTTATTCCTAGATTTGCAGCGACTCCACCTTGAAACATTACTGGAGGAAGTATTTCCTTTCCTTTTCCAACATTGTTAAGATAATTCCTAACTAAAGCTTCAGAGAGACCTTTTATGATATCATTTGTTGAATGACCTAATTGTTGTTTGTGAACCATATCACTTTCTGCAAAAACTGTGCATCTTCCTGCAATTGCTACAGCATTATCAGATTTGAGAGCACAATCTCCAAACTCTTCTATGGGAACATTCAATCTTCTTGCTTGTTGATCTAGAAAAGAACCTGTTCCAGCTGCACAAACTGTATTCATAGCAAAATCTACAGCAACACCATTTCTTATAATAATAATTTTACTGTCTTGTCCCCCTATTTCAATTATAGTCTGAATGTCTGTCCGTTCATTTAACGAAGCTAAGGCATGTGCAGTGATTTCATTTCGTACAATATCAGCTCCAATGAGGACACCAGTTAGCCTTCTAGCACTCCCGGTTGCTCCGGCACCAGCTATTTCATAATGCTTCCCGAGTTTTTCTCTCATAAGCTGAATACCCTTTTGCACAGATTGAATTGGTTTTCCTTCAGTTCTAATATAGACTGACTTAACTACTTCTCTTTCTTCATTGATCAATGCAACATTCGTGCTTATAGATCCTACATCTACTCCAAGATAGTATTTTTCTTCTGCTTCTGTCATTTAATTTGTCTCCATTTTTCTTCGTTTTAATAAATCTACAAATGCTTCTAATCTTGTTTGAAATCCTGCTTCTCCTGTGTGTTCATCTACTACTAATGAAAGTATAGGCATGTCATGTTCCCTGCTAACTTGGGGGGCAATACTCCTCGTGATTATCTCAGGCATACAAGTGAAAGGATACAGATGAACCATTCCATCCCATCCTTTGTTTTTGTAGATTATCATCTCACCTATATTCTCCTGTGCTTCTCCCCCACACCTATGTTGTAAATATGGTTGAGCAGTTTTTCGAGCTATCTGATGATGCATTGTGATGAAAGGATTGAGTTTGTGTCCTACATCGATGAAACTTCGCAGTGTTGGAGTGCTCTCCACTATTACACCTAACTCATTCAGTTTGCGGTGAACATCGACATTCAGTGATGGTTCTAAGACTACGTATATCTCACCACTAATCACAATTTTCAAAGGATCTTTCTCTTCTCTTATCGGAACATTCTGCTCGAATAAATCTATTACTTTTTTCTCTAGTTTTTTAATATTTCGTAAACCCTCAGTCTCGACAACCAATCTAAAAGCTTGGTTGGCAATTTTCTCTGATAGTCCTTTCTCTAGTTCCAAAGCTCTGTATTTATAGAGCATTTTATCTACTAAATCCGTGTATCTATTTTTGATCCACGCTATTCTAAAAGCTCGAAGTGTCTGAAGATAGGAGCAACCATTACTCTCCTCCTTAAGCACTTTCCAAATACGCAAAGGATGCAAAAAATCAAGCATAATATATCTGAAATTATCATATCCTAAATCTTCAAGAATCATCTTCTGGACAGGCCAATAATACCCAAACCTGCAGTAAGCATTTCCTCCCCCCATTCCCAATTCTGTTGCTCCTTCATCTAACATTTCAATGAATGTGCCTAAAGTCATTTTGAAAGGAGTACATACAAATTCTGGAGAGTGTCTAGATCCAAGTTCTGACGTTTTCTTACTAGGTTTTTTGGGGAACAAAATATCCTTTCTTTGTAATTCTCTCAGAACTACTTCAAAGACGTAAGTTAGCGAACCAAAATGTGGAAAGGTTATGGGCATATTATCTCATTCTCCTTAAGCTTCTTTCTTCTTTCAATTAAATCTAGAAAGGCCTCAAGTCTAGTCGTCACACCAGATTCTGAGGTTAATTCATCTAAGGTTAACTGTAACAAAGGAACATTTTGCTTGCGTCTTGAAAATCTCGAGGCCATCTCTCCCCCTATTGAATCTGGACCACAACTAAAGACAATTAGCTGTAAAATTCCATCCACAGTTTCATTTTCTAAGAAATGCATCACAGTTCCTAATATCTCTCTTTCGTAGCGGAAATACATGTTGAAATCTAGTTTTGACATTTGATGTTCTATTACAGATCTAGGTAATTGCTCAGAAGTTATTATCTCAACCTTTTCCGCTAGAAGCATTTCTTTTATGCTCAAGGATGAATACGAGTCATTAATTACATAAGAATGACCTACTAACGCAATTTTGAATGGATTTGTTTTGTTAGTGGTAGATATAGTTTTATTGAAGACAAATTCGTTTCTTTCCCATCGTCTTAACTCATCTTCAGAGATATACAAATCATCATGATATTGTTTAAACCTTCTAAAAGATTTAACAAATGAATGCAATATTCTAAAAGGATTTCTTGTAAATTTAAAACCAAGTGAAAAAGCAATTCTAATTAGACGAATATTACCATGACCATCTTTAGCTTTTGAGTAATATGGCATCAAGATAGGTGGCAAATCAGGAAACATCGATCTTAATACTTCTGCTAATCCAATGAACTTTGGACAGCTTATATCCGTCTTGTGATCGCTACTAAAACGGGGGATGAAGAGATAATCTACTTTATCTTTCAAATACAGAACATGTCCAAAATAGAGCTTTGTGGAATAACAATCTTCATCTGGAGCACTCTTTACAGATACATCCTTTATCTCTTTATTTGTTGGAGGAGAAACTATTACTTCTGCGCCTAGTGTTTCGAAAAAAACTGTCCAGAGTACATGGAATTTGTAATATAGCAGTGATCTAGGGAAACCTACTCTTAGCGCTGTTTTCTTCCTTTTGTTCTCTGTTTTCCCAATAGAAGAAATTTTTTCAGAGAAGTGTTTTTCCTTCAATTCGCTCCGCTCTAAAATTTTATAAGTGTAGTGAATATGTTATATTCGTATAAAAAAATTTCTAATAATAGACGAGAAAAAGGAACTTCTTAATCCGGTGAAGTAAGATTTATATCTTAATTTGAAGTCTTTATTTTATCTTGAAAGATACAACTCCAATATATAAAGGGTATAGAAATCA
This sequence comes from Candidatus Heimdallarchaeota archaeon, assembly GCA_030611665.1. Lineage (GTDB taxonomy): Archaea > Asgardarchaeota > Heimdallarchaeia > Heimdallarchaeales > Heimdallarchaeaceae > UBA460. The sequence continues at coordinate 9,148 of JAUWPI010000111.1, forward strand.
GGTTTTGATTATAGATTTAACACAAAATATAATTGAAACAAAGACTCTCGACCTCTCTCTTATTGAAAACTATCTAGGTGGACGAGGTATAGCAATCAAATATCTTTTTGATAATCTTGAACAAGGAATTGATCCTCTAAGTCCTGAAAATATTCTTGTTATAAGCACAGGTCCATTAACAGGAACTTTAGCCCCGTCTTCAAATCGCTATACGATTGCAGCAAAATCCCCGTTAACTGGTGGGATTGGTTATGCAAATGCTGGTGGTCACTTTGCTCCTGAGTTGGCCTTTGCCGGATATGACGCTATTTTCATCCATGGAAAAGCAAAATCGCCAGTATATATTCAAATTGAGGATGATGTTGTTAAGATTCATGATGCTCAACATCTCTGGGGAAAAGATGTATGGGAGACAGATGAGTTTTTCAGAGAAAAACTTGGAGAACAAATTCAAATACTATCTATAGGTCAAGGAGGAGAGAATCTTGTCCGCTATGCTGCAATTATAAACAACCTTTCACGGGCAGCTGCAAGAACTGGTGTTGGAGCTGTGATGGGTTCTAAAAATCTTAAAGCGATAACCGTTAAAGGAACGGGAGTTGTAGAAGTCAATGAAGCAGATAAATTTAACGAATTAATTGATGAAACTTTAGAGAAAATATATGCTGATCCTGCTTACCCCAGTTTATCATATTATGGAACATCTTTTCTTGTAGATCTCGCATTTATTAGTGGGGGATTAGCTACAAGGAATCACCAAACTGGTGTTTTTGAACACTATGAAGAAATATCAGCTGAAGCTTTTGATGAAAAATTCAAAGTAAAATCGGAAAGTTGCTTTGCTTGTCCAATACATTGTGGGAAATACTCCAAAGTAACTACAGGGAAATATGCAGGTACTAAAGGAGGTAGTCCAGAATATGAAACAGTAGTTTGTTTAGGCTCAAAATGTGGTGTTGGAAATCTTGCAGCAATACATCATGCGAATGAACTTTGCAATAAGTATGGCATAGATACAATTTCTACTGGAGATGTCATCGCTTTTGCAATGGAAGCGTATGAAAAAGGAGTTTTAACAAAAGAAGATACTGATGGATTGGATCTTGAGTGGGGAAACGAGGATACGATGATAGAGTTGATAAAAAAAATCGCTCTTAGAGAGGGATTTGGTGATTTACTGGCAGAAGGATCCAAGAGAGTAG
>JAUWPI010000027.1 GCA_030611665.1 Candidatus Heimdallarchaeota archaeon
GACTTTAGAATTTTTTTGAATAGCATCAACAAACCACGCGTTTCTTAAATAAGAATATAATCTAGGGGGAATTTTTCCTGCAAAACCATTAAGATTTTTATATTCTTGCTTATTTTCCATGTCATTTATAGAGACTTTCACATCTTCTTTGAAAAGAACTATTGCGTCAATAAAAGAATCATCACTGCTAACAAAGTCTTTTACAGAGAGTTCAACTTCATACTTGTTCTTTCCATAGGTACCATCTAAAGTAAAATTAGACATTTTACTTTTATTCATATACGCACTACTCATATTTCCAGTAATTGAAAACATGAACATAAAAACTAAACTAAAAACTACAACTTCCCTAAGTTTCATAGTAAGCTAGACAAAAAAAAAACAAATATAAATACCTTTGTTAGAAAGAAAAATTCCCTAAACAATTAGAAAATGTTTATTTAGTTCCTCAAGAAATATGATTTTAATTAGTTAGTTATACTTCACAGAATCTACTAAATATAATTCGGAAATATAATTCGACAAACAAAGCTTAATAGAAAGATTCTCTGATTGAAAATCGATTAGATAAGATAATAAGGAGTAGAGGTTGTGCAACAGAAGAAGTTGAAGTCTGTTATGTTCCTAGTGATAATTTTTTCTGGGTTAACAATTAAACAACCTTTGTTATCAAGTTCCATCACTTTTCCTTCTGAAATAAAAAACAGTACAACCAGTATTATTTCAACTTGGATTTTTTCAACTTCGGACAGTATTCGTTCATGTCCAGCTGTAGCAGATCTTGATGGTGATGGTTTTTTAGAGGTTCTAGTTACCTCTCGGGATAGAAATCTCTACTGTATCAGTCAGGAAGGGACTTTAATATGGGATTACACAACTGGGTCAAATATTATGGCCTCTCCTAGTATTGCTGACCTTGATAATGATGGTACACTTGAGATAGTAGTTGGGTCTTATGATAATTTGCTCCATTGTGTAAGTCATGAAGGTGAGGTAGAATGGACATACAATGCTAAAGGAAATATTTATTCTTCTTCAACTATTGCTGATATTGATAATGATGGGCTTCTTGAAATTCTTGTAGGCTCTTATAATAACAAATTATATTGTATTGATAATAAAGGAGAGCTAAAATGGTCCTATTCTACTGGAAACACTATTTTTTCCACACCTTGTGTCGCAGATCTGGATAACGATGGGTATTTAGAAATACTGATTGGTTCTTGGGATGGTTATCTCCATTGTATTAATGCAACTGGTGCAGAGAAATGGAGATATTTTGCCAAAGGTGTTGTAACTTCTTCTCCTGCGGTAGCTGACTTAGATCATGATGGGTGGTTAGAGATCCTCTTTGGATCATGGGATAATAATTTATACTGCTTAAACAACTTTGGAGCACTTAAATGGAATTATACTATAATTAATTATGTCTCATCATCCCCAGGATTAGGTGATCTTGATAACGACGGTTATTTAGAAATTGTGTTTGGATCAGGTGGAGGAGATGGAAGTATTTACTGTGTTAACTATAATGGTAGTTTTCTTTGGAAATATGCTACAGAAAATGGTGTTTCATCATCCCCTTGTGTTATAGACCTAGATTATAATGGTAAACTTGAAGTTTTACTTGGATCTTTCGATAATAACTTTTATGTTATAAGTGACAATGGTCATCTAATAGGAAAATATGCTACAATGGATTACATCGATGCTAATCCTTGTATAGCTGATTTGAATGGCGACGGCATTCTTGAAATTTTAATTGGTTCAGATGACGGAAACTTATATTGTCTTTCTTTAAAACAAGATTCTTCAGGAATCGCCTCTCCATGGCCTTGTTTCATGGGGTCTGCATACCATACTGGTTGGATGGACTCTGATGGAGATTATTTAGACGATTTAACAGAAGAATTTTACCAAACTAACCATACTAATGATGACACCGATGGAGACGGTTTTGTTGATGGTTGGGAGGTGCAAGTAGGTCTTAATCCTCTTATTGATGACGCTCACGAGGATAAAGATGGTGATGGTTTAACCAATTATGAAGAAGCTAAGGTTTACCACACCTCGCTTTTCACTGCAGATACAGACAAAGATGGTTTACTTGATGGATGGGAAATAGACAATGGTCATGATCCGTTAAAATGGGATAATTGGGCCAAGCTCTTTGGATTATATCTGCTCCCTCTGTGGCTAGCTGTTCCTGTTCTTACTTATGTTCTTACTTATAAACATCTTCCACCAAAATATCAAATATTCAAGAAAAAAACAAAACAAAAATCATCTCAAGACTAGTTTTTTTGTGTCAAAGGGTTATAGATGTAATGAGTATGATTGTTCTTGTGTGGGAGATTTTATTCATCTACATGTAAGATAGTGAGCTTGCTAAAAGGGTGTTAAACATACGTACAACACTTGTGAACCCATGCTAGTTGCTTTAATGTTCTTACAAGAAGACACCTAATTAGAAGTAAAGTTTATTTAATTCTCATTGATATAATCTTAAGGCAAGGTATGTTTCACAACCTGTTAAGATAATTTGGTAAACTTAAAGAAGGGAGAAAATGCTCTACACAAGAGCACTTAATAAATAGACGAAAGAGTAGAGAGCGTGGAGCAAAAACAGTTAAGATTAATTATTATCTTTATGATGATTTTTGCAGGTAAAAACTATAAGCATTCTTTAATGCCAAATGTAATCCCTCTCCTATTGCAAGAAAACAAACATAACAATTGATTGTTACCAACTTCTAATTTAATCAACCTTATTGAAAAGTGTTAAACGCTCGTTAAACAGTTGTTAAACGTCACTTGTTACATAGAACCCCATCTGAAAAGATAGTTTACAAGAAGGTAGGATTGTAAAGATGTAAGGCAAAAGGAGTTTAGTTTAATCGTAATTGAATGTATCCCAACTAATTTTCTCAACTGGCTGTCCGTTTCGTTCGCTTTCTCGTTTGATTTTCAACATATCGATAAATGCTTCTAATCTTGTTTGAAAACCTGCTTCTCCGGTTTGTTCATCTACAATCAATGGTAAGACAGGCATTCCATAATCTTCACTGATACTTGGAATAATAGTTTGAGCACTCAATTCAGGCATGCAACTGAATGGCCAGACGTGTACCATACCATCCCAACCCATTTCCCTTAGCAGGATTGTGGCACCTAAGCTTTCCTGTCCATCTCCACCTGCATATTGCTGCATATATGGTCGTGCTTTTTCTCTGTAAATTTTATAATATTCTTTAACAAAAGGGTTCAATTTCGCTGGCAAATCTGTAAATTTCTTTAATGAGACGGTGTTTCGACAGATTACTCCTAAGTCATTTAACCTTCGATACAGATTCAGATGAAGCATTGGTTCAAGCACAACATATATTTCTCCAATTATACCAATTTTCAGAGGGTCAGCATATTCATCTATTTGTACTTGATCTTCAAACATTTTTGGTATAAGCTTATGGTATTCTTTGATTTCCTTAACTCTATGAATACTAAATAATTTATTATGAACTTCTTTAGCTACTCTATCTGTCTCCCCTTTTTCTAGTTCCACTCCACGATAGAAATTTATCAGATGCTCAACCAAATCAAGAGAATGGTTTTTTACCCATATTTTACGAAGAGCTCCAAGCGCTTGCCATGTATTAAAATTATTGCTAACTGATTGTAAATCTCTCAGCATGTCCATGGGTTTGTGATAATCAATATTTGTATACTTCACCTTATACCCTAATTCTTCTGTTATCACCCTTTGAACCGGACCATAACAGCTAGCTCTACAAGTTCCTATACCTCCAATCTGAAAAACATGATTTGCTCCCCTGTCTATGCACTCAATCAAGGAACCTAGACTCAATTTAAATGGAGTACACATCCATTCCGGAGAGTGTTTAGATCCAATATCAAGCGTGCGTTTATTGGGAGTATGAGGATTAATAATTCGTTCTTCCGGAACTTCCATTTCTTGGAAAATCGATTTGAACAAAAGAGTCATTGGACCAAAGTGAGGATATGTTATATAAGACACAAATTTCAGCTCCAATTTTTTAGAAGTATATCAGATTCTTTTTCTATTACTTCAGGAACGAATCCTTTATTTTTCTTCATTCGAAGTATATCGCAAAACGCTTCTAATCTAGTTTGGAATCCTGCATCACCTGTATGAGCATCAAGGGTTAAAATGGCCAGGGGTGTTTCCGCTTGTATTTTCTTTGCAAAATGTTTTGCGTATTCCATTGACACTGATACAGGTCCGCAGATAAAATTCACAAGCATAAGGATTCCATCAATTTTTTGGTTTTCAAGATAATGCATGGCTGTTCCAACAATCTCATGTTCAAATTCAAAATAGAGATAATCGTTTCTTCCAACTAGATATTTTTCTAACTCTTTCAAAGGTAATTTCTCTGGTTCTGAAATTTCTAGACCAAAGTCTATCATTGATAAACGTAACAGTTGTCTTTCTATTAGATTTCTTGGCATCTGTTGAGAAGTAACTAGGTCTACACCTAGTTTTTGTAACTTTTGTCTAACACCTAAAGAAGCGTAGTCATCATTCAAAACATAATTATGCCCAACTAATGCTACTTTCAACACTTCTTCTCCATTATCATTTATTGGAGCATCATTTAGTAGAATTTCAGATCTTTCCCATTTCTTTAGAGTTTCTTCACTTATGATTAGTTCATCCTGTGCCCTTCTATGTGCTCTTAAGGATAGAATTGCTGCACGTATAATTCTTAAAGGGTTTTTTGTGAATTTGAAACCAATTTCAAATATGATTTTAGTAAGTCTCCAGAATCCATGCTTTTCTCTAGATGTACTATAATATGGTCCTATTATTGGTGGTAAATCTTTTTTTGTATATTTTAGAATATCAGCTAAAGCTACAAATTTGGGACAACCTACTTCCCGCTTTTTTCTACTTGCAAATCGAGGAACAAATAAGTAATCTAAATCTTTGTCTGCAAGATCTAAGACATGACCATGATATAATTTAGTGGAGTAACATTCATCGTCAAGAGTTTCTAGTACTCCTCTTTCCTTTGTTATTTTATTAGTAGGTGATGAAAGAATTACTTCAGCACCTAATTTTACAAAGAAAGTTTCCCACATATCTTTAAAATAGTAATAAAGCAATCCTCTTGGAAAACCCACCCTTTTTTTGCGTCTTTTTAGCTTATGATTGTCAAATCTCTTACTCATTGACTGTTCCTCTAAACATTTCGATTTTAATTTTTTTATAGGTCTCAATAGCTGTTGAACTTATGGAAAAAAAATGAAGCAACTATGTTTAAAGGTTTTCGTCGACAACAAAAATATTGTAAATGTATTTTAGATTTTTTTCAAATTGAAAATTTCATTGAAAGATTAAGAAAGATAAAGGAGCTAGCATTACTCATTTCAAATTTTGGTGAGAAACATGAAACAAAGTGAAAGACTAGCTCTATAATGGTAAAATATTTCACACTTATAGATTTATTCATTGATTTGGTAATTATTGAATGCTGTTGGAAAGATTTCTCTTCCTCTTTCTTATAATAAGATGAACAATTGTAAACAAAGATATCGATGTAAATATAGTTAATATGAAAGATGATTCCGTTACTTCTTCAAGTAGAATGGTAAAATCATATCTGTTCCCTTTCATTTCTAGATGCGTTTTATTTAAAACAGTAAATATTGTAGATGCATTATAAAAGAGAGGTGCTTGACAGTAATATAATGTGTGATCAATTACTGATAAACTTTCATGATGTTCATGCCCATAGAGCATTACTTCAATATTATAGCTGTTTCTCAAAGTTGAAGCTTGTTCCTTATAATTTGAATGGTAGAAAAGCACATTTGGAGAGTTTTGTTTTGTACTAACTGCTGATCTAAGATAATTGAATTCCTCTGTATTAAGACCAGGATTAGATGAACCAAATCCAATAAAAAACCAATCGAGAAAAGAATGATTCAGAACCGGATTCTCACCCAGATATTTTTTCCAAATAGTTGTTGGATCATCTGGAACAAGAGTTGTAGCGTCCAAATCGTGATTCCCAGCAATGATATACACGGGTAAGTCTAACAAATCAAAAGCCCATAAAGCTAGCCTCATACCAACTTCAGCAGCAAGAGGTTTTTGAGTTAAAGGATCAACAAACATCCAGCTTGGACCATTAATCAAATCTCCAGTAAATATAACAAAATCTATATCTTGTTCTTTAATAATTGCTATGTTCCTCAAATTAATTTCTGTGGTATTGTAGATATCATAAGCGGGAAAATGAGTATCAGAAAGATGAACAAAATTAAAGGGATAGGATTTTTCTTCCATAATTTTGACCGAATGTGTTTGATAGTCAGAACCTGAACTACAATTCAATTGTAAATCGAATAAACCTGCTGAATTTATACTTGGTTTTACATCGAAGTGCCACAAATTATTTTCATATTTCTTGTGTAAAATATTCAAGAAAACAGTATCACTTCCAGATTTGAGATAGAATTCCCAATCAGTAGTATCAGATGTAGTATTTACAAGAACTGTAAAATATTCATCGAAAATGATAATCTCAGGATAGCCTTTATGAGGATAAGTGATGAGATCGATAGGTTGAGCTACAAGAGAATAACGTGGATAAGATGATTCGTTAAAATACTCAGTTGAAGATGTTGCATTATAATTTGCAAGGTTAGATGGAGCCAAATCGTTATCGTTTAAAGTAGCAGAAATTAGATTTGACGAATCATTCAGAATAAAAGAATTGGAAAGTAGAATAATCAGAATAATCTGGAAAGCAAAGTTTTTCTCTTCATTAATACCATAATATATTGAAAGTCAATAAATCTTATGCTCAAAAAGGTTAACATTTACCTATACATTGTAAAACCAATAAGTTTATTGTCTTATGCTAACATATATATTTGTGAATATTTTGATGTGAAGTAACTATTAATTTTCGAAGATGTTATTATGACAGAAGAAAAGTTTACAAAAGAAGAATTGCTTGCAAGAGCACATAAACCTTCAGCTGATGCTTTAAGGTTACACCCATTCTACAAAGGAAAAATACAAGTTGTTCCCAAATGTAGTATATGGGATTTCGATGCTTTTGGTGTATGGTATACTCCAGGAGTTGCAGCTAGTTGTAAAGCAATTAAAGAAGACCCCGCAGAATCTTACAGACATACAAACAGAGCAAATACTATTGCCGTTGTCTCTGATGGAACAAGAGTTCTCGGGTTAGGAGATATAGGTCCAGCAGCTGGTCAACCTGTTATGGAAGGAAAAGCTTTGCTGTTCAAGTATCTAGGTGGCGTTGATGCAGTACCATTGAGTATTGACACAAAAGATCCGGATGAAATAATCAAGTTTGTTAAATTAATCCAACCTTCATTTGGTGGTATAAACTTAGAAGACATATCAAAACCAAAATGTTACAAAGTTCTAGAGACATTACGTAATGATCCAGAAATTACAATTCCAGTATGGCATGATGATGCTCAAGGAACTGCTGCAATAGTAACAGCTGGTGTTCTTGGTGCTCTGAAACATGTTGGTAAGAAACTTGATGAAGTTAAGATTGCTATGCTCGGTGTAGGAGCAGCTAACACTAGAACTGCTTATGTTCTTAACGCTGCTGGTGCTCCTTTTGAGAACATGATCATGTGTGACTCCAAGGGTATTATTACAAAAGATCGTCCTGACATTGTCGCTGACAAAGATTATGACACCTTCAAATACGACTTAGCTCAAAAGACTAACCCAGAAGGAATTACTGGTGATTTTGGTGTAGCCCTCAAAGGCGCTGATATACTCATTTCAGCTTCTAAATCTGAACCCGGTACAATCAAGAAAGAATGGATAACCTACATGGCTGAAGATTCTATTGTTTTCACTTGTGCTAATCCTCTTCCTGAAATTTGGCCTTGGGATTCCAAAGAAGCTGGCGCAAGAGTTGTTGGTACCGGTCGAAGTGACTTTCCAAATCAAATCAATAATAGTCTTGGTTTTCCAGGTATATTCAGAGGAACACTCGATGTTAATGCTAGTACCATCACTGATGAGATGTGTGTCGAAGCTGCTCGTGCTATTGCTGAAGTTGCAGAAAAGAAGGGTCTTAGAGATGATTTCGTTATTCCTTCAATGGATGATGTTGAAATCTTCCCCTACGTTGCATCTAAAGTAGGTATGAAAGCTATCGAACAAGGTGTTGCTCGCATCATACTGACTGAGGAAGAAATCTATGCTCTTGCAAAAGAACGTATTGATGAAGCCCGTAGTCTAACAAAAAGTTTGATGGATAACGGTTTTATTAAACCACCTATCGAATAAACTCCCTTTTTTCCTTTTTCTTTATTTTACAGAAAGGTTTGTTAAAATTAAAATTCTTCATGTAGTTTTCCAAGTGCTGATGTATTCCAAATTGTATTCTAGAAAATTATTCTTTAAGGAATCCATTTTCCACTCTCCAGTTAATCCTAACTCTTCAGCTGTCAATTCAAAGTGACACATAGCGATACCTACATCATTGTAGTTACAATCTATTGCATGACGCTCACCCCTATTATCTTTCATTACATATAAATCGTATCCGTCGTTCTGTTTACTTATTCGCCATGGTTGAGTATTTGCTGCTGATGGAGATAATCGCAACATTTCAAGTGCTATACCATATTCACCTGTATCTTCTCTAACAAGAGGGGTTGTAAAATCACCTAGAAAGAAGAGGTCTTCCCATGGTTTTCTTTGGTCTGATTTTGGTATTCGTCGCATTATTTTTTCTATAGGTCTTTTTTTCAATGCTGAATAACCTAAAGGTGATGCAATGGCAAAATGCTCATTATCTTCTAAACTTATTTTCTGGGCTAATTGCTTTCTCTTAAATGTTGAAACCATCCAACAGGTTCCTAACCCTAAATCAGTAACTTTCAAAATAATTCTCTCAAAAGTTCTACCAAAGTTAATTGATTGGTTTTTTCTATCGCTAGAACCCTCATTTATTATTCCTACCATGAACAGTTCTGCACCTTTTATGAAACCATATGTTCCCAATCTTTCTTTTCTTTTCTTTAATTCACCAAAAGTAGCTATATCAAAGCGAAAACTTTTGGTTTTTTCCTCATTCATAGCATCTTGGATAATCTTTATTTTATCCAGTTCAACATCTTTTTTTGTATCATAAGTTCTAACTGATCTGCGTTTAGTGATAATTTCAACAATTGTTTGATTGAATTTCATTTGTTCTCCACTTAGTATATTTTGTTTTTTTTTATTTCTATCTTAGCTTTGTACATATTTACTATCTTTATTTATTCCACCTGAAAGTTCCAATGACTTAACAAAATAAGCCCATAGCCTTTTTCATATAGTTTATATGTAATTTTGGCCAATTATACTTAATGAATGAATCACCAGAATCTTTAGCTTTGAAAACAGCTCTTGATATGTTACCAGGTGCTGTGTTCATTACACGACAAAGCTATGATATGGTATTCGCTAACAAAGCATTTTATGAGATTTCAGGATATTCTACTTCCGATATGGAAACTAAGCATATAATGGACCTAGTTCATGAAGAAGATAAGCCTATTTTCTTTGAGAGACAAAAAATTCTGGAGGGAGGAGGTAAAGTTCCTGCTGAGCTCCAAATTCGTATTATACATAAAGATGGGTCAGTTTCTCTAGTTTTCGTTAAAGTCAATGATATAACCTTTGATGAAAAACCTGCAAGAATATGGTATGCCCACAACATAAGTTCAGAAGCTCTAATGCATCAACCTCCTGAACTTGTTCGGTCTCTACTAGATGCAATATCAATTGGTAGTGAACTAGGTTTCTGGGTTGATGATATTAAAGGTAATACTATCTATATTAATGACAAAATGTGTGAAGTTCTTGGATACCCCTTTGATGAAATTAAAACCAAATCAATTACTGATTTCTTCCATCCTTCCTCTAGAGATATGTATCACCAAATATCAAGAGACAGAATAGAAGGTCACAAAGGTTCTAGTTCTTATGAACTAATTTTAATTAACAAAGAAGGACGTCCTATAACATTTAGTGTTGTAGGAACCTTGTTACATGATCAGAACCAAAATGTTATCGGATCAGTCGGTTTCTTTACGAATATTGAACCTACAAAAAAATTATCATTAATTGTTTCAACACTCAATAAATACGCTCTTTACTCAAAATATAGAGATCTCTCTTTATTCTGGCAGAGAGTTCTTGTAGATGTAATAGATATTTTTTCAGCTGATTGTGGTCTAGTGTTTATCGATGGGGATGTAGTTGCAAAAAATGGAGAGATAAATGAAGATTTTTCACCTCAAGACATGTTAGAGGAATTAACAAAAGAAGGGAATCTTGTAATGCACTATCAAGAAGAAGGCAGTAAATTTTCCAAAAATGGCAAATCTGCTATTATTTCTATTTTACATCTCAACAATCTCCCTGCAGGTTTTATGATGATATGTTCAAAAGTTAGAAATCTCTTTTTACCCGGAGATGTCGATTTATTCCTAACTTTTGGAAATCAAATCACTTTAAACTATGAACATCAATTTCTTTATATTGAAAGTGAATTAGAACGCCAATTTGCTTCAGTTCTTTTAGATATTTTATCTCATGATTTCCTAAACACTAACACTTCAGTTCAAGGTTATCTAGAGCTACTAGATCAAAATTTAGAAAATATGGATACAGAAAAAATTAGGGACTATTTGACTAGAAGCATCAGTGTTGTTGATAGAGGAGAGAGAATACTTGAAACTATTCAGCAGTTGTTGAAGATTCAGCAGGAGAGAAAATCAAAAGGAAGCGTACCTGCAATTGCAATGTTAGAAAATGCAATAGAGACACAACAAAATCTTTTCCAAGATCGAAAAGTTGAGATAAAGACTAAAACCCCACAAAGCATTCCTGTAATTGGTGGAGATCTCTTACAAACAGTTTTTGAGAATATCATTAACAACGCTATAAAACATAACAAATCCGAAAAAGCTATCATAGAAATTTCTTGCCAACCACTCGAAATCGATAATCAAGCATTCTTTGAATGTAGAATAGCAGATAATGGTAGTGGTATTCCTGAAGAAATAAGGGATACATTTTTCAGACCCTTGTCGCGTGGTGATAGTCGATTTCATGAAGGAACAGGTTTAGGACTTTATATCTCAAAAACAATCGTCGAATCATACAATGGTGAAATACGTTTTGAGAATCGTGTAGCTGATGACCCATCAAAAGGCACTGTAGTCGTAATAACTTTATTAGAGGGATAAATATGGCAAAAGTATACATTATCGATGATGAAGAAACAATTCAATATCTCTACAAGGAAGGATTAGCCTTGGAAGGACATGAAATCGTTGGTACTGCGTATAATGGTCATCAAGCTCTTCAAGAAATAGGTAATTTACCAAATTATCCTGATGTAATTATCATAGATCATCGGATGCCTATCAAGAATGGTTTGGATACTCTGAAAGAAATGTATTTCCAAGAATTGCCTAAAAAGACAAAAATACTCTTCATAACTGCAGATCCAACAGTTAGAGAAGAAGCTAGTAAATTGGGCGTCTCACAGTTCATACAAAAACCATTTAGTATTCTGAAACTTGCAAAGATGATAACACAACTGTTCTTATATGAAAAATAGTTCAATTTCATTTGTGTTTAATGCTCTGTTTTTTAATTTATCATTTGAGAATGTTTATATTGTTGAATCTCAAGATTGTCAAGATAATAATGGTAAATTGGGTTATTTTGGCAATTGTTATTCCAATAGCTGTGATTGATTTAGCAATTAAAGCTTATGCAATTTATGATTTGATTAAGTCGTTTGATAAGAGAAGTGATGCAAACAAAATAGGATGGCTAATAGCAATAGCTGTTGTTAACTTGTTTGGTTGGATATTATACTTCTTGTTTGGAAGGTTACCCGTGGAGAAATCTGAAGATGAAGAATCATGGGATTGATATTGAGAATTTACATAAGTCCTTTCAAGACATCCAAGCATTAAAAGGTGTTTCTCTAAAAATTGAAAAAACTGGTCTTTATGGCCTTATTGGTCCAAACGGTGCCGGTAAAACAACCCTACTCAAATGTGTTTCAAGTCTTCTTGTACCAACATTTGGTGAAGTTTACATTAATGGTGATCTTGTTGAACCTAAAAACTTCGCTGTAAGAAAGAAAATAGGTTTTCTACCCGAAGATTCTGGTTTGTATGAGAAACTCACTGCTAAAGAATTTCTTCATATTATGGCAGGTATGCATGGTATTCCAAAAGAAGATAGGAAAAAGAAAGTCAAAGAAATTGTTGAATTCGTTGGAATTAACTATCCCCCTAGCAAGATAGTCAAGTATCTATCTACAGGGCAAAGAAGGTTACTTTTATTCGCTAGCATACTACTACATGATCCCGAAATTCTAATTCTTGATGAGAGTCTATCGGGTTTAGATCCGATAAATAGAGAACACATAACAAAACTGATGCGAAAACTTGCTAAAAATCGTATAGTCCTATTTTCAAGTCATATCTTGGCTGATGTATGGAGATTATGTGAGACAATTTTTGTTTTAAACCAAGGTGAACTGATAGTTGAAGATCAACCGGAAAACATTCTTTCCAAAATGAGTGATGATTCTTATTTCCTAACAGTAAAAATGGGATCAGAAGCAATCAAAGAATATCTAGAAACTTATCCCAAAGTTTCGGTTATTGGTATTCAAAATGATAAATTATTGTTCAAAACTGAAGACAAAGTCTTGATATCTGATGTCATTAAAGACATAATGAAGGATTTTGAAATAGTTTCCTTTGGTCCTAACATTCCCGATTTAGATCAAATCTTTACAAGGATGGTGACTGCATCATGAGTACTTCAAAAACTAATCCTGTCTATGCTCTTATTAGGAAAGAGTGGTTATATAATCGAGGAAGAATCCTTCCTTTATCAATTGGTCTAGCAATTTTTGGTATTCTTACTGTGGGGATGTTGATGATTTTACCTGATATTTTACCCATGATAGAAGGTTTCATGCCCGAATTGACCCCTGAAATGGCTATTCAAAGTTTTATGAGTAGCATTAACAGCATAGTTTCAATTATAGCTGTCATCCTTTGTGCTGATGCTATTGCAGGAGAAAGAGAAAAAAACACATTGGTTCTTATTCGAACTAAACCTATTCCTATTTATTCGATTATTTTAACAAAATTGTTTGCGAGATATATTATCATGTTAATAGGAACAATTGTTGGGACACTGCTTGTTTACCTTTTTACATATTTACTCGTAGGTCCTCCAGAGATAGGATCAATTCTTCTATCATTAGCTGTTTACGCTTTGATTCTGTTTGTGTATATAAGCATAGGAATGTTAATCTCAACCATTGCTAAAAGCCAAATCTCAGCTGGTGCAATATCAGCAGGAATTGTATTAGTCATTTCATTAGTAACATCACTTCTAGTTTCTGATAGCATAATCAATTACAATGCTTTTCAATTATCGACGAACCTAATATTGAGAGATTTTACACCATTAACAATAGCTTTGAACTGTGTCGCATTGCTCATTATTGGATTTATTTTGATAGCAATTACGATTATTCTATTTGAAAGTGAGAAAGAACCAGTAAGAAAAAGTATTTAGTAATAACTTAATTCTTTAAAAGGAGTAAAGAGAAAATAAATAAGATAGATAGTACAAAGTAAGACAAAGTGATTATATGTTAATATTATCTCCAAAAGAAGAAGAAGAAAGTACAGAAATTCAAGAATTTGAATTAGGTATTATAGGTCTTGGACCTGCTGGTTTAACATCAGCAATTTACGCCTCTAGAGCAGGAATAAACGTAGTTTGCATAGGGAGAGATTACGGAGGACAAATGGGTTTAGCCTTAGAAATTGAGAACTACCCCGGATTCGAAAATATTTCTGGAATTGAACTAACTGATAAGATGAAAGATCAAGCTGAAAAGTTTGGTACTACAATTGTTTTTGGTGAAGTTGATAAAGCTGAAAAAACTGCGGATAATCGCTTCCTAATAAAAACTGATATGGGAAATTATCTTGTTAAAGCACTTATTTTAGCAACAGGTGGAAGACATATGGAGCTTAATGTTCCAGGTGAAAAAGATTTCGTTGGTAAAGGTGTTAGCTATTGTGCGACATGTGACGCTGCTTTCTTTAAGGAAAAAACAGTTATTGTAGTAGGTAGTGGTGATGCAGCAGCGACTGGAACTTTAGCATTATCATCTGTTGGTGCAAAGAAGATTTTCTGGGTTTCACGTTCAGATTACTTAAAATGTGAAAAAATCTATATTGATCGTGCTAATGCTAAGGAAAACATTGAGATATTATATAACAAGCAAGTAACTGAAATTAAAGGAACTAATACTGTGGAAGAGGTTCTATTTCAAGATGGAACATCCCTTAATGTAGATGGGATTTTTGCAGAAATTGGTGCCATCCCTAATATTGAAATCGCTGAAATGTTAGGTGTTGAACTTGAAAATGGGTTAATCAAGATAGATGATGATTGTAACACAAATGTTTCAGGTATATTCTCTGCTGGAGATGTTACTTCAAAGATTAAAAACCCATTAAGTCGTCAAGTAACTACTTCAGTTGGTTTAGCCACAATTGCAGCTTTAACAGCTGCTGAATACTTGGAAGCAAGGTTTACTACTCAGTAATCCTTTCCTTCTTTTTTATAAAAAAAATAAAAAGAATAAAAGTGAAGAATTACAAATTCTTCGGTTTTGTTTCTGCATGAATTTCGGCGATTGTCTTCTTGTTGATTGGGAAGAAAGATAGAAAGATTATACCCAAAAGAAGAGCAACTGCTGGGAAGATTGACACTAATGCTTTTATTCCACCCAGTAATTCTCCTGAAACAGTTTCAGGATTAAACAATGACCAACCATATTTTGATAAAACTAAGTAAACTGATACAATAGCTAATATTCCTGACATTCTTACAAATAAAGCATGAACACCATAGTAGGAACCTTCTCTTCTTTGTCCTGTTTTCATTTCATCTTCGTCAACAATGTTTGAAATATTTCTATCAATGAAGTAGGGAGATCCTCCTAGACCAATACCAAGGAAAGCAAACAAGACTGCTGCTTGCCAGTAAATATTGACGAAAAACAGTGGGACTAGAAAAACAATCCAAAATGCTTGGGATATAATAAAAGCAATTTTGCTGCCTAATTTACGATCAACATAAGTCCAGAGTACAACACCTGGAGCTGAACATAAGAAAGCAATTAAGAGTAAAGCGCTTGCATATAGACTATTTTCTTGTCCTAGTGCAAATTCAGAATATATCGGAATTAGCATTGGTAGCAAAGCAAATACATACCAGTTCATGGTTGAACACAATGCAAAAATAACAAACTTCCAGTTTTTAATGCTATACCAAATTGATTTAAATACACCCATTGTTTCCTGCTTTTCAATTTCTTCAATAGGAGGTTCTTTTACACCCCACTTAATATTAATGAACGCAGTAATGAACGCAATAATTCCTAAAACAGCTCCTGCTATCCAATATCTATAGATGTTTGCCTGAGATGCCTCTGTTAAATGAGGAATAATTAGTGTTGGAACAACCATTGCAACTATCAAACCAAACACCATCATAATTCTTCTTCCCATTCCTGCTTCTTCTCTGGCTCTGTCTGTTCTAAACATTTCAGGATATAGTGATGTTCTACTGAGAGAGAAACCTGTATAAATTGTATCAAAAAGACAGATGATTAAAAAGAAGTAAATTACTGTCCAAACTGGAGCTTCAGCATATGTTGCAAAAGGTGTAAACAAGAAGAACATTATCAGCGATAGAGGAATCCACATTGCAACCATCCAAGGCCTTCTTTTTCCTCCTCCAAATTTCTTTGTTCTAGTCTTATCAGATAATCCTCCTAGAATGGGATCGTTAAAGGCATTATAGATTGACCAAAGTATATACATCAACATTAGATACTTAAGCTCAATCCCGATTACCGTATAATAAAAAGTAAAAATAAGAAACGAGAACCCTTGATAAGCTACGGCATCTGTTATTTCACCTGTTGCATATGCAAGATTTCTACCTAAAGGTACTTCATTAGTCATAAGTATGGTTTTTACGATGCTTTAATAAAAACTTTCACAAGCTTTGAACCATCATGCTATAACGTTTCTTCGAGCCTTTGTTCTAAATATTTCGCTCTTTTTTCTTTCATATAAGCTGGAACAGGTACGTCCCACCAACCCCATGAGGGAGAACCAGCGTATTTAGGATCTCTATTAACCATAATTTCAACTATTGCAGGTCCTTCTTGATTAAAAGCTTCTTCCAGTGTAGGCTTTATTTCATCGGTTTTAGAAATTCTTCTACCCCAACACCCAAATCCTTTCGCAATAGCTGCAAAATCAGGTGTGTAAGATTTACCTTTATGGTCTTTGAACTCTGTAGCATATCCTCGTTTTTCTCCGTAGATTGCTCTTTGCAAATCAGTGATTGCAATCCATCCAGCATTATTTAGAATTACAATAACTACATTCAAATTCAGCTGTTTAGCTGTATGCAATTCCTGCATTGTCATCATGAAATCTCCATCACCAACAAGCCCAATAACTTGCTTGTTGGGTTGTCCAAGTTTTGCTCCTATAGCAGCGGGTAATGTAAATCCCATAGTGGAGAATCCTCCAGCTGTTATGCAAGTATAAGGTTCATAAAATTCAAACTCTTGAATTAATTGTGCTTGAACATTACCTGAACTTGTTACAACAATCGCATCTCTTTTCAAAAATTCTCGAACTTCTTTTAATACACATGAAATCATTACCGGTACCAATGAAGGGATTCTCCAATCATCAACAAATTTTATCCACTCTTCTTTTCGTTGATGAATTTCATTGAAATAGAAAGATGTGAGATAATTTACTGGAGTGAAATGATGTCTTAAAACATCCAACATATCTCCCAATACAGCTTTGGCATCTCCCACAATTCCCACATCTGTTGGATAATTTTTCCCAATTTCATTGGGGTCTATATCCACATGGATCAATCTTGTATCATTTATCCCATTACCAAAATTCCAAGCTATCCCCTTTCTATAGGAACATGTAGATTCATCTGCAAATCTTGTTCCAATGGCTAGAACAACATCAGCCTTGCTACTAAGCTGTATACCCATTTTTGTTCCTTTCGACCCTGTTGCCCAACCAAAGAGAGGATGATCATTTGGAAATGCATCCTTTGCCATCATTGATGTAAGTACGGGAGCGCCTGTGAATTCAGCTATTTCCTTAACTTCTTCAAAAGCTTTGGATGCTACCACTCCTCCACCTAACCAAACAACGGGTCTTTTTGCACTCATTAGCATCTCTGTTGCAAGTTTAATATGGTCTATATCTCCCCTTATCTTAGATGATGTTCTTCTTTTTTCAGGAATCGGTACTTTTCCTTTAGCATAGTCACATTGAACGTCCATTGGTAAATTGATATGGACAGGACCCTTTCTTCCAGTGAGCATTATATTGAAAGCTCTCTGAATAACCTTTGGAACTTGATCAGCTGAAGATAACTCAAAGGATCTTTTTACTATCGGTTCAAGTATTCTAGGCATTGAACTATCCTTTCTTCTCTCGATTTCTTGAAGCACACCAACTCCCCTCATATGTACATGTGTATCACCCGTGAGAACTAGAACGGGCATTGAATCAACATATGCATCTGCTAGTCCTATTGCTGTATTTATTGCCCCAGGACCAATACTTGTAAAAACTGCTAATGGTTGCCCGGTTACTCTATAATACCCTACAGCCATATGTACACCAGCCATCTCTTGTTTAGGTTGAATAACTTTTATCTTATCTTGATATTTGAATAAGGCATCAGTGAAACCTAAACATCCATGGCCAGGAATGCCAATAATGTAAGGAAGACCTTCTTTAATGAGATATTCTACGATAACTTCAGATCCAGTTAGTTCGGACTCTTTTGATACAACCATTGTATTCAGTATATTGTTATTTTTAAGTTTATAATTATTTTTCTCATAATTCATTGTTTTATTTACTGCAAGTGATATGTAACTTTGAAAAAAATGTATAATCACTGGTAGTGAAATTGATACAATAGTTATTGGTAAAAAATGAAGAAATAATAAGTTAATTACTTCTTTTTCTTACTTTTACTTTTGCCTTTACTTCCTTTAGTTCTACCTTTAACAATTGAAGATATAAGCAGAGAAATAAGTACTTGAGAGAGAACTATTACTCCTACAATTGTCAAGATTTCTAAAATACCAATAGAGCTAAGAAAACTGAAGAAAGTTCCACTTACATCTGAGTCTTCAGGCAATAGAACGCTTTCAACATTAGAAAGACCACTATCTCCATAGTCATTGTGAGCTACTACACCAAGAAATGAAGAGCTGTAGCAAAACGGGTATGTTTCACCAAAGTCTGGGATTTGTATAAGCAAATAGATGACTCTAGGGTTGTAATTATCGGTATGGAGACAGATAAGATGCATACTGTTGAATTAGCTAAAAGCATTTTAGCAGTAATTCCCAATGCAGAATACATTGACATGAAAACTAACAGAGCAACACATTCAAGTGAAATGATAGAAGTTATCAGAAAACTGTTTTCTTGTCATTTTAACTTCCTTCTCGACTGGTTGATATACGTCGCAAACTCCTCCTCCAATAAAAATGACAAATTTTCCCTTATATTTAGTATCAGCTGATTTTCGTAATTCTGGAAAATAATCTACTAATGAAGAAGTCTTCTTTCTATTAATTGGAAAAAAACCGTTTTTCTTAAGATACGCTTCCAGCAGTTGAGGAGCATTCCTTTTTACACGAATATGACCTGCAAAATCATCATGCATATAGTATCCTTCAGATTTACCATCACAGTATTTACAATCGTGATAGCATCCCTGGTATGGGTTCAAGTACATTTCTGACCAGGAAAATAAGGAAGTTCTTGATTTTCTTATGAGTGATTTTGCCTCATACTCTTCAACAATCATTTTATACACAAGTTGAGCTTTTTAATATGGCTCCTTTTTAGTATAAAAATATGATTTCAACTCAATAATTGTTTGTTTTTGCAAAATTGCTTTTCTTTTTATATTCAAAACAAATTTTTAGCTTAACTAGTATTAAATACAAGTTAAGAAGTTAAACTCAAAGAGTGTTAGGTTATGGTTACTAAACCCACAGTAAAGGTATCCGTTCGAAATATGATTTCATATGTTCTTCGTAAAGGAGATATCTCTGTTGGTTATTTTCAACGTTCTCGATTAGCTGAAGGAACAAAGGGTCATCAATATGTTCAGAAGAAGAGAGGACCCAAATATAGAAAAGAAGTATCTGTGAAAGAATTAATCGAGAGAGACAATTGTATATTACATTTAGGAGGTAGAATTGACGGCCTTTTTGAAGAAAATGGAAAGACGTTTCTTGAAGAAATTAAGACCACTCAAAAATCTTTGTCAAGCATAAAAGAAAACTCCAATGAAAGCTATTGGGCTCAAGCAATTTGCTATGGATACATTTACGCTAAACAAAATCATCTTGAAACCATTAACATACAACTCACTTACTTCAATTTAGACACAAAGAAAACCAGATCCTTCACTAAAGCATATAAATTGGACGAACTCAAAACAAAATGTCTAGATTTAGTTGACAAGTATCTAGGATGGGCATTCACTGTTTTCAAGTGGCTTGAAATTAGGAACAAAAGCATAAAAACAGTAAAATTTCCTTTTCCTTCTTATAGGAAAGGTCAAGATAAGATGGTTAAAGTAACAACTGATGTTCTGAAAAATCAACAGAAGCTCTTTTGCCAAGCACCAACTGGCATTGGTAAAACTGTAGCAGTTCTTTATCCTGCTATTAAAGCTCTAAACAATGGTCTAGATTCCAAAATATTCTATCTTACAGCTAAAACTACTACACGCTTTATAGCTGAAGAAACATTAGACATTTTGAGAGAAAAGTCACTAAAACTCAAATCAGTTACAATAACAGCCAAAGCAAAAATATGTTTTAAAGAGAAAGATAATTGTGATCCAGTATATTGTGAGTATGCACGAGGGCATTTTGATCGAGTAAACAATGCTATCGAGGATATCTATACACAAGATTCTTTTACAAGGGAAAAAATTGAGAAATATGCAAAGAAACACCTTGTGTGTCCATTTGAATTTTCTCTGGATCTAGCATTATGGAGTGATTGTATCATATGCGATTACAATTATGCATTTGATCCTCGAGTTTATCTCAGGAGATTCTTTATGGAAGAAAAAGGTGATTTCACATTTCTAATTGATGAAGCTCATAACCTAGTTGACAGATCAAGAGAAATGTTCTCAGCAAATTTACTGAAAAAACCAATATTAAATTTGAGACGAGCAACAAAAACAGATATTCCAAAATTATCTTCTTTGCTAAATAAACTTAACCAACATATGATTGCAGCAAGGAAATTATGTGAAGTAGATGGTACATATTCACACGTGCAAAAACCTCTCCCTTCTAAAGAGTTCATAGCTGATCTGAGGAAGTTTTGTCGAAAAGCTGAGGAATGGTTAGAATTAAACATTAGTTCCAGTTTGCGTGACAATTTGCTAGAGTTTTATTTTGAAGCAAGAAACTTCTTGAGAGTTGTTGAAGATTATGACAAACGATTTTTAACTTATTTCAAAAAATACAAAAACAATGTAAGGATTAGACTTTACTGTCTAGATCCATCAAAATTATTACAAGAAGCACTAAAAAGAGGAAAAAGTGCAATATTCTTTTCTGCAACACTGACACCTGCAAATTATTTCCAGGAACTACTTGGAGGAGATAAAGACTCAGCAAAACTACTACTAAGTTCACCTTTTCCTAGAGAAAATCTTGGAATATACATGGCCGATTATATTTCCACAAAATACACAATGAGAGGATATTCATACGATGAGATTGCAAAACTTATAGGAGTGATAGCAAAAAGTAAAACTGGTAACTTTTTGATATTTTTCCCATCATATGCTTACATGGAAGAAGTATTCCAGCATTTCATTAAACTTAATGTAAAAGCGAAAATAATAAAACAATCACCTGGAATGACCGAAAACGAAAGAGAGAGGTTCTTAGATGATTTCTCTCAGTTTGGCAAAAAAGCCTTGGTTGGGTTTGTTGTTATGGGAGGGATATTTGGAGAGGGAATAGATCTTATTGGAGACAAACTTGCTGGAGCTGTGATAGTAGGAGTGGGATTACCTAAAGTGGGTTTAGAACAAAATCTTCTGAAGGAATACTTTGATAAGAAAAATGGAAAGGGATTTCTTTTTGCTTATACTTATCCAGGTATGAACAGAGTTTTACAAGCAATAGGAAGAGTAATCCGAACAGAAACAGATAGAGGAACAGTGTTACTAATTGGGGACAGATATTCATCTAGCACATATTTGAAGCTCTTTCCTAAGCACTGGGATATTGTTCCAAGAATATCAGGAAAAGAAGATCTAGCGAGAAAGATTAAACGCTTTTGGCAATGAATCAAGTAAAGAAAAAGAAGAGTTTACAATTCTCCTTGTAAATAACTAGCTATGGTCTCCATTTGGCCGGCTTTGATAATTTGCTTGATTAAGGTTTCAAAAGGTTGATCTACATTATCATTAAATTTAGCAGAAGTTTCAATGTACGGAACATCAAAACCACTCCATAAGCTTAATTCTTGAGCATAATTTTCTCCATATTCACTTGGAATAGTTTTGTACAATGATCCTCTCAAATCAGATTTATTTCCAATTAAAATCATTGGAACCTTTTTCATCTTATTATTTTTTAGTAGTTCAATAATCCACCGTGGGATGTTTTCATATGTGTCTTTTCTTGTAAGATCGAACACAAGCAAGGCTCCCTTTGTCCCTCGATAAAATCCTTCTCTCACAGCTTTAAAACGAGGTTGTCCTGCAAGATCCCATATAATCATACTGATATTCAGATCACCTACGTTCATGGTTTTGGTAGCAAAGTCAGAGCCTAAAGTCAGACTATAACTTCCCTCGAAAGTCTCACCTAAATAAGAACGACGTATGGAAGTTTTTCCTACAGCTCCATCACCGATCAAGGTGATTTTGTATGTTTTATCGATTTTCATTTTTATCAATCAAATTATACTAATAATACGTAACCTATTCATCAGTTATAATCGTTTTGGTTATGTGATTTAGCATTAGACATGCGCATAATACCCAACAAGCATATGGTGTATGGAATATGTTTTTACACCTTTTAGTTCCCGACAAAAAATCTTAAGCATAAAATATGCATAAAAAGAACAACAAATAGTAGTTTAATAAGTCTGCATTACACAATATATAACCCGATATTAAAACAAACAGACATTTATGATACTAAAGGTTTATTTTCTTTTTTGTAATCGTTTCAACAATAATTCTTTTCTAAATTCTTTACCATGAGACTGATAAAACAATTCAACCCCTTCGTCTAGAAGTTTGTTCCAGCTTTGAAAAACATCTTCAAGATTTTCAGCAACAAAAGGGAAATCCGTTTTATTTCTCAGAGGAAACCCATGTGTTAAATCACCAATGAAGGCTATTTTAGAATCTAGAACCACAGATATGGATCCATTTGTATGACCTGGAGTGTGTAGAATTTTCCCGTTTATGCCATACTCTTCTAGTGAATAGTTATCAGTAACAATAATATCTGGCTCTATGGGAGTAACTGATATTTTTCTCATTCTTTTTCCAATTAATTTCTCAAGAAGTTTCCCCCACTTTGTGTGTATTTTTATTTCTCCACTCTTTCCTGTTTTCAGCACTTCTTGATCTTTCTCATGTACAATAATTTTTGCTTTGGTTTTCTCAACAATTTTCGCAAGACTACCAAAATGGTCAAAATGTCCGTGAGTTACAATCACTAGCTTAATCTCTTCAGGATTGATTTTCTTCTTCTTTAGAAAATTCCACAATTTTTGCTCCTTATTGGGGTAACCTGCGTCTATTAGAACATATCCAGATTCAGCCTTAATCAAAAAACTCTTCATAAATCCTAGTCTAATTGGGAAAATATCGCCCATTTCTTTCACATAGGATTTTCCCAGTAATCTATTAAAAACTAGAGGTTGATTTTTACAGAAAATCTGTTCGGCAGCTATATTTTAATATTCATTTCCAGTATATTTTGTTCATGAATACATTTGAATTACCATTAAAACACGCCATTGTTCTGACTGATGGGGCTATTTTAACTCATATAGGGAAGATAGAGCTCGCTAAAGGAGAACAGATTGTCACCTTGACAAAACTATCAGAGTATTTAGATAGTGATTCTGTTAGAGTGAAAGGGAAAGGGAAAGTTACTCTTATAGATGTGGCTCCTCGTTTAGAATATATTGAAATTGAGGATCAAGATGTCAGTGAAATTGAACTCAAAATTAAGAAAATAGAGAAAAAAATTGTTGCTAAGGAAAGAGAGAAGAGTGTTATTGAGATTTCAATGAGTACTCTAGATGAAACAATTCAAGAGATAGGACGAGGATTTGGGGAATGGGGTCTTAGAAAAGGTCTTACAGCGACTGATTTT
>JAUWPI010000021.1 GCA_030611665.1 Candidatus Heimdallarchaeota archaeon
TTTGGTGTTACTGATGTTTAGTTTAGCTAGTTTTTTAATCACATTGAGAGAAACAATTGAAGCTGCTTTGGTTATAGGCATTATCTTGACTTATTTAATTAAGGTTAAACAAAATAGGCTTAAGCGAGATATTTGGATCGGTACAGCTTTGGGAATTGTTCTTTCAATTGGATTTGGCATTTTGTTTAGTTTTGTACTAGGCAGTTTTGAAGATTACGCGAATATTATTGAAGGCTTTTCAATGATTTTAGCAGCAATTTTAATGACTTGGATGATTATCTGGATGAATGAAACAGGTCGAGAATATCAAAAGAACATTGAATCAAAAATAGATGTTACTATTAAAAATGAACAACGGTTGGGATTAATTGCTTTAGCTTTCATTTCAGTTCTTCGAGAAGGTATCGAAACAGTGATTTTTCTTACAGGTGTTGAAGCTAGTGAAGAAACTCCTACGGGTATTCTATGGTCAGGCCTAATTGGAATTTTAGTAGCTTTGATTATAGCATTGATTATTTTTTTAAGCAGTAAAAAAATTAATCTGAAAATTTTCTTCAGTGTGACAGGTATTTTTCTAATACTCTTTGCAGCAGGAATGATATCTCATGGCTTCCATGAACTTCAAGAACTAGGATGGTTTGGTAACGAAAACAGTTTTTTACAAACAATTGTGTGGGATACAAGTTCATTCTTAAATGACAAAACTTCAGAGTTAGGGAAGTTTCTTAGAACACTTTTTGGATATCAAGATCAACCAACATGGTTGGAACTCCTCACATATTTTGGTTACTATTTATCATTAGTTGGTCTTTTCTTCTCTGTGAAAATATTGAAAAAAAAACAAGCAAAGCAGACAACAGAAACGACAACTACAAAAGAAACTGAGAAATTTCAGTAATTTCTGCGATAAATACTAACATATTTTGTTTTATATGTCCCTTCATCCAATCTGTCTGATTCTTTTGGCCATTGATAGACTTCTAATGGAGTATCACATTTTCCACAAACTATCTCTGTTTGTTCAGGAAGACCACTGTCATTGTAAAGAAAATTTATTTTTATTGAGTGGTCACAGATATAATCCGTTTTGCAATGGGGGCAATGATGATAATCGTAGTTGTTAGAAACAGTAGGCTTGAGTATTGCTACTGGACAGTAATAGGCATTCACAGCTTTTTTACAATCACACAATAAATGATGTGCTATTTCTGTCATCGAAAGGTCTAGAACTTTCCTATATTTATATTTAACTTAAAAATAAACACTTTTCTAGAACATTTTGAGTTCCTAAGCAATATTTATAGTACTTTTTTGTATTTATCTACATTAAAACTACAAATCGAAAGCATTTATTTCCTCAAGAAGCTCATAAGTTTTAGCAACCGCTTCATGCACTTGTTTCTCGCTTTTTCCACCTGTACAAACTAAATTTCCAGATTGAAATAATAGAAGAACGTTCTTGGGTTTTTCTAAACGAAAAATAAGTCCTGGGAACTGTTCAGGCTCATACATGCTATTGTCTAGCCAAAGCGCTATTAATTCAAGATTTAATCGTTTTTTGTTGAAATTCCCTGAAGCAACAATATTTTGGATAACAATTTCAGGTTCCTCTGTAATTATTACACCCACTTTTTTCAAAATATTAGATATTACTTCTACACCAATTCCTACATTTTCAGAAGATTTTGCCCCTGTTAGTACGAGTTTTCCTGAACTAAATACAAGACTTGAGACTTTGGGCTTCTTGATTTTTAATATCACTCCTGGAAATTTATCAGGATAATAGCTTATATCAACAGAATCATCATCTATTAGTTTCTGATACATTTCTACTAGTTCAATCGTTGTAAACAAGTTTATTGAAGCAACAATGTTTTGAACTATTATTTCGAATTCAGGTTTTTTCATTTTAACTCAGTACTCTTGTTCCTATAAATTCAAATATTTCTTCTTTTAGAGCATGTAAGTATATTGATACATAAGACTTTTCAAACTTTTACAATTTGCTTCAAAATTGAATTAACAACTGATTTAATACTTCGAACCCTTAGAATCAAAAAAAGGTTCACAAATCCTTCTCATCAGTTAGCTAATTAGTTTCTCCACCATTTCTTTATATTTTCCAGAATTAAGAGCCAAGTATAAGATTCGGAAAATATAGAGAGCTCTGTCAGAATCTGTAAAGGTTATGTCACTAAATATCTCCTGAACCTCGTCTTTCTTTTCTTCGAATACACGAAAGATTTCAGCTTCAGAATCAGATTCGATTTTAGCCATAATTTCGGCTAGCTTTTCTGGTTTTGGTGGTTTTATTCCTCTAGAAAGTGATAACATTTCAGATGCTATTGATAGATGCTTCATACAGGTATTGCATCTCCAATTGTCATCTTCTATATTTTTAAGATAAAAAATCTTAGCTATTCTAACATACAGGATTTCTGTTGCTGTCTTTCCCAAGACAACTCTATGACCAGCTGGAGCAACTAAACCTGCTTTTGATAGCTCTTTGATATACCTATAAATTGATTTATCAGAACGTTCGAGTTTCTCTAAATCTTTTTTACCCAGTCCTCTTTCCAATCCTTTTGATTTCACAACTTTATTGTATTTATGTTCTATATCTTTTACCGTCATAGGTCCAGATCGAAGAACCCAGAAAATAGGTGCATAGCTCTCATCGTAAAAAATTTTCACTAATTTTGGATCCCGTATAACTCTTACTTCCTCTTGTTTAAAACTATCATCAAGAATATCTTTGTGTCCCATATTATGAATCACCTATTTTTGCACATAAAAATTTTGGTGTGTGATCTGAGAAATATTCAATTGAAAATGCGGTTTTGGCAGAAAACACCTGAGTACACTTGAAAAATATACTAACAAGATTTTCCTTGAATATCATTTTTCAAAACACTTCACGAGAGTTTTTTTACTTTCCTCTGAATAAAGCATTGATGCAATACTAATAATGCTCAATAGTTTCTTAGATTCATGTAATCCTCCTTCTAGAAGGATTTTGGAAACTTCATCATGTTTCTTATTAAGTGCTTCAAAAAGATATTTTTCTCCAGTATTCAATAGCTCTATCATTCGTTTACTGAAACAATTAAGATCTATTTCTTGAACCCCCTCTACAGTTTGAATAATTCTTGCGGCTCTTTGAATTATAATCTCTCCGTCCTCCTCTCCCCACCAATCACTTTCTTTGGTGCTCATTAAGAATACTTTGGAGACACGACTAAAGAGATTTTCAGTAATAGCAGTCTTGCCACCTAGAATTAACCTTTGTCCCGAATTAGCAACAATTCCCAAATCAGACAGTTCCTTGATATACCGATAAATGGTTTTCTCAGAACGTTTCATTTTCTCAAACGCATCTTTTGGTATATCCATCTTGATTGCATTTTTTCTTACAATCTTGTTATATTCCTCTTTTATTTGTTTAACAGTCATTGGTCCTTCCCTAAGTGCAGATATTACTGGGAAATATGTCGGATCTTGAAATACTTTGACTAATTCTCTATCTTCTACCACCCAAACGTCTTTTTGTTCAAATTCATCATCCATTATATCTTTATGTCCCATAATCAATTTCACCGCATATTCTTTGTCATTAAAATCTACCTTACGTGCCTTAATAAACGTTTCCGTTTTCCAAAGAATTCATTCTCGTTATTAGGACTATCTTCTCGCACAGAGAGAAACGCTTATATAATTATGTGAGTTCATGTTCTCGGACACAGAGAAACGGTGTCTGACTCAATAAGAAAAACAAAGAGGTAAAATCAAAATGGCAGTAAAATTAGAACAAAAAAATGAACTGTTAAAAAAATTCAATGCTCTGAAAGCATTGTATGATCTCGAATTTGTTGAAGAAGAGAATTTAAGCAACCTCTTAAACCAGCTAGCAGAGAACATGTATAACAACGATCTCGGCAAAGCGTATCCTGATATGAAACATTATCAAAACTATCGCCTTAAACAATCCGTAGAAAACGATAGAAATAATTCTATCTCTAAACTCGTTTTGTACAGAGGTTCTTAACTTTAACAAATTCTTTTTCATGTAATGAAATCAGTAGGACGAATATCACAACTTGTGATAACAAGTAGTGAGTTACTATTAATAAATCTCAAGTGAGAAAAAATATGAGGTGGTTTCATGATTAGCAAAACCGAAAAAAAAGAAGAGTTAATAAGATCTTTCCAAAATCTCAAGGAAATCAAGCACTACACCTTTGAGGATGAAGATCTAATCCTATCCCTCTTGGATAAATTAGCAACATCCTTGTTTGGATCAAAGTATGATTATTGTTCAACACCTGAATATAAAGAACACTGTAAAAATATCATCAAAGAAGATCTAAAGAGAGAGAAAGAACAATATCTTGTTACAAAGGTATTATTGACTGGAACACTATTCTAATTCAGTCAACTTTCTCTCCCTTAATCTCTCTTTTTTTTTCATGATTAAAAGGATGGTTAAATGTTGGTTTACTATTAAAAAATGAATGTTTTCATTCTTCTTTTCTCTTTTCCCCTTAAGTAATCTTTAAAATCGTTCTTATCTAAAGTAAAAAGTATACTTTATTGGTGAATACTGTGGGAAAGAAGAAATCTACTGAGCAACTTGACAGAGATATACAAAACCTAGTGAAGAAAATTTCAGTTATAGAAAAATTCGTTAATGTGGAAAAGAATCAGCAAGATACTCGGGTTAAAAAGCTTGAAAAATCCTCTGAGTCTATAGATAATTCCATCAAGTCTCTTCGTATCGAAGTAAATGCTTTAAATCAGAATTTTGAAAAGGATTTAAATGAACATAACGAGAAACTTGCTAAGGTCATAGAGGATTTTAATTCATTCCAAAATACCTTGGATACTGAATTGGAAAAAGTAGTTGAAAAAGATAAAGTTATGGAAGAACTTCGATCTGCAGTTAAAACAAAGACTGCTTTGCTTGAAGAAAAAGAAAAAAGCCTTGCAAATATGGAAGAGAAGTATTCTACAGCTTTAGAGAAAATCGCCAAACTTGAATCAGATTTAGCAAGTGTCGAAATAAATTATGAACAAGTAAAAACCCTTCAAGAAGAAATGAAGAGGAAATTAGAATCAACTGAGGGAGAATTTAGTGATTTCAAATCGAAAGAAGAACCAGTTCGAGCACAAAATGAAAGTATTCGACGAATATTAAATGCTCATGAACAGGGAAAGATATTTCTAGCTCTTGTATCAGCCTCACCAAATAGTTTATCGCTTGATGAATTAGCTAATATGATCGGTTCTACTACCGTCATGATTAAACCTTCCTTACTAGCATTGGAAGATTTAGAGGTAGTAGCGTTCAATCCTAGTACGAGAGAAATTAAACTGATATAATCTTCACTTTTCTCTTTTTTTGTCGATAAAAGTTACTATTTTATACTTTATTTATAGTTTTCAATTACCTAAAAAAACACCCGACAAAAAGGTTAAAAACCCTATCTAACACTTAGTATTACAATCACTTTTTAAGTGATTTATAAATGATTTAAGTGAAAGCAACAGAATCGACTAAACTACTGAATACAGGTGTATCTATTTGAAATTAGATGAAAACATATTCTATTTATTGGATGCTGGCGAAAATAAATGGATTTTCACCAATCGAGCAGAAGCAATTTCTCAAATGAAAGCTGTTGTTAAAGATGGTAATATTGATGCTATCAAACTTCTGAGTATTAATGCTGAAGATGATAATTGGGTTATACAACAGTACCCATGGAAAGAGATAGCATTCGAATTAATAAAAGAACAGGGGTGAATTTGAATGGAAATAGTTCAAATTCCAATAAAAAAAATAAGTCCAAGTCCCTTCCAACCTAGAGAAACATTTGATAAAGATGCAATAGAAGAATTAGCATCTTCAATTAAGGAATTTGATCTTCTTAATCCCATACTAGTTAGATCAACTGGTGACGAAAACTACCAGATCGTAGCAGGTGAAAGAAGATGGAGAGCTGCTCAATTTGCAGGTCTAGACAAAATTTACGCGATTGTAAGAGATATAGATGAAAGTAGACAGCGTGTTGAATCTCTAATAGAAAACATTCATCGAAAAGATCTCTACATGATTGAAAAAGGACGAGGCGTTTTAGAAATATATAGAGCAGAAGGTATAATACAAAGTCCAAAAAGTTTAGCTAATATTATTAATAGTATTGAAAGAAAGAAGTCAAAAAAACTTTCGCTTATTCCAACTGAGGAAAGAATTGATGAGATTTGCCAGAAAATTCACATCAAATCTAATACGATTAGGCTTTGGTTAGAAGCTGCTTCAGTTAGTGAGGATATCATCAGTGAAGAATTCTCAAAACCAGAAGAAGATAGAATTCCTGAAAGAATTTTATCAAGATTATCTACTATAGCAGATCCTAATTTGCAAAGGAAAACTTATGCGAAAATAGTCAATCAAGACATGGGTAAAGATGAAGCTAGCAAGTTTGTTTCTCAAATTAAAAAAGTTCCCAAGGCTGAACAAGAAGCTATCTTAACGGCTGGAATCCCAATAGAAGTAGTTGGAGATTCAAAAGAAGGTTACAGTATTGAAATTCCTAAAGAGGAAATTGAAACAGTGAAGAAATCAGTTGAAGTTAGCAAGAAAAAAGCTGCAGCAATATTAACCAAACCCATACTCGAAGAAAGAGGAAAGCATCGAAGGAATCAGCAAGCTCATAATAAACTTCTTGATTTACTTGATGATCTCTTCTGTCCTTGGTGTGGTAAACCTGCTTCAACTCATCTTCGCTGGAAATGCCATTCCGATGAGACTATAGCAGAAGCTAAAGAACAAGCTAAAGAAAACTATTCTGATGCAAATAAACGAGAAGAAGTCGATTCTCGATTTATGAAGAAGAAGAAGTAATGCTTTCTTCCTATTTTTCTTTTTATTATATGAAACATTTTTTCTTGATGTTTATAGCTAATATCTTAAATACATTTTATAAGATTTATCCGTGATATGATTGAAATCAAAGTAGTTTACGGAGCTACATGGTGTCCTGGGTGTTCAAGATTAATGGCATATTTAGATGAACAAAAGGTTCCTTATAAGTGGATAAATATAAATGCTGATCCAGAAGCTCTAAAAATTGTTGAAAATATCAACGATGGTAAAAAACGTGTTCCTACAGTTGAGTTTACAGATGGAACTTTTATGGTACATCCAACTCAAGAGGAAATTGCTAAAAAAATTGGTTTAATCAAGGACATTGGATTAGACTTTCATGATTTGGTCATTATCGGAGGAGGATTGGCAGGTTTAAATTGTGCTTTGTATGCAGCAAGAGAAGGGCATGACATCGTTGTAATAGAAAAAAGTGGAATTGGGAGTCCTAACGCATACGTTGGAATTCTAGATGATTATCCAGGATTTATTGACGCGATCGATGGAGTAGAGCTTGCAAAAAGATTTTCTAAACAAGCAAAAGCCATTGGTGTAGAATTCCTAATATCCACAGAAGTAGTTGATATCCAATTCAGAGGTTCACATCTTATGGTTAGAACCAGAGCTGGAAGAACTATTGGTGGAAAGGCAGTTTTGTCTGCAACTGGGAGAAAATATAGGATGCTTCACATTCCTGGTGAAAAAGAACTACTTGGATATAGTGTTCATTATTGTGCAACTTGTGATGGAGTGTTCTATAAGGACAAAGAAATTGTGATTATTGGTGGTGGAGTAAAGGCTCACGAAGATGCTATCTTTCTTTCTCGTTTTGCAAGTAAAGTTACAATAGTGGGTAGATCTGATGTCTGGAAAGCTCCATATGAATTGAGACGTTTAGTTTCTGAAAAAGAGAATATTGAGCTGATAATAAACCATGAAGTTATAGAATTCATATTTAAGGACGAACACGTTCTTGTTGGTATTAAATTTTATGATAAAAAATTGGATAAGGAAGTTATGTTCAAGGCTGATGGAGCTTTTGTTTCGATAGGCTATACACCTGATGTCGATTTTGCGGTTGGATTGTTTAATTATAATTATGATGGTTTTATTGAAACCGATACGAATTTAATGACAAAAACTCCTGGTTTATTCGTTGCAGGAGACTGTAGAACGTGTTGTACTCATCAACCAATTTTAGCCGCTGGAGATGGGATTGCAGCTGCGGTTATAATACACGAATATCTATTAAGTAAGAAGAAAGAAAAAAGATTGAAGGCTTAAAATATATTAAATTAATACTTACCTTCAGAGAAAATTCATATATTATTAAGAATTGTTTAAAGTGTGGAATCAAATAGTTCTCCCCATTCTAAATTAAAAGAAGTACATTTTTCAATAATATCTATTACTGATAAATTCTGGAAAACAAGGCAAGAAACAAATCGAACCTCTGCTATTTTACATCAATGGAATCAGTTAGAAAAGTCACAAACAATCAATAATTTTAGGTATTTATCAGGGGAAAAAGAAGGATTTAGGACAGGATATTTTTACACTGATTCTGATTCACACAAATGGGTAGAAGCTGCTTCTTTAATTCTACACAACACTCATTCCAAGCAGCTTGCAAAATTAGTAGAAGACTATTTTATTTTAATTCTGAAAACACAAGAAGATGATGGTTATATTTTTACTTACAACCAATTCCATTTTCCTGAGCAAAGGTGGATGAATTTTCAAATTGAGCATGAACTATATACGTTAGGTCATCTTATTGAAGCTACTTGCGCTTATTACTTGGTAACTGGAAACAAAGCGGTTCTGGAAATTGGAGAAAAAGCAGCAAATCTCATTAGTAATGATTTTTCAAACTTTAAGGCTAAAAATACTCCAGGTCATCCTGAAATTGAAATAGCTTTAATCAAACTTTTCAGAATCACAAAAAAGAAATGTTACCTTAAACTAGCTGAGACAATACTAGAAAAAAGAGGTAAAATGAAATTTTTTGCTTTGCAAATAATTAAGGAGAACTTCTCACAATCAAAGCGAGGAAAAACTGTAGAAAAACAAAGGAAAACCGTGCTTACTGATAGTCAACTAGATAATGCAAAAATTATGTCAGATTTATCAAAAGAAGGTCCTCTTGGTCTTTCAATACGGACTTATTTACAATTTTTATCTGGTAAATACTTTCAACAGAACACACCTATAAGGAAACTTACCAAACCAGTAGGTCATAGTGTTAGATGGGGATATCTTGCAACTTCTATTGCAATGTTATACCAAGAAACGGGCGATGAAAGTTTACTAAATGCTCTCGAAGAATCATGGAATCATATGGTTTGCAAAAGAATGTATGTAACAGGAGGAATAGGATCTTTACCATTATTAGAGGGTTTTGGCAAAGACTATGAGTTGAACAACAAATATGCATACAATGAGACATGTGCAGCAATAAGCTCAATCTTTTGGAGTTGGGAAATGCTTATTGCAACAGGTCAAGCTCATTATGCTGATTTGATTGAATGGCAACTGTATAACGCTTTTCTTGTTGGAATATCAAAAGATGGAACAAGCTATTTTTATAGAAATCCGCTAGAAACCAGAGGAAACTTTGAAAGAAAATCCTGGTACAAAACCGCTTGTTGCCCCTCAAACATTTCTAGAACTTTAGCTAAGTTAGGTCAATATATCTATTCGATAAATGATTTCACTCTGTGGATACACCAGTACATAGGCAGTTCTTTTAATTACGATTTAGAAGACGGGAAAATAATCTCAGTTTCCATGAAATCTGGGTTTCCATGGAAAGGGAGCGTTAAAATTATTATAGAGAATGGCTCGGAGAAGAAATTAGATATCAAATTAAGAATCCCGAGTTGGACAAGAAAAGCATCAATCCTCGTTAATGGGAAGGAAGAAAATATCCCTAAATACTGTGAGTTAGACGAAAGTACAGCTTCAGGATATTCTCCATACGATTCTTATTATCTACCAATAAAATTAGACACAGGAAAATCAAAGATTGAGATGAGTTTACCCATGGAAACTTTTCTAAAGAAATCTGATAAGAAGGTTAAATGTAATCGAGGAAAAATCGCTCTTACAAGGGGACCTTTAGTTTATTGCTTCGAAAGTATAGATAATGTAGATTCAAATATTCCGGATTCAACAATAAAATCTTGTACGGGTATAACAGAGTTGATCTCTGATTCAGAAGATAAAGAACTCACTTTGAAAATAGATGAGTCAAGTGGAAAGATTCTGAAAGCAATCCCTTATTATAGTTGGGGAAATAGAGGAAAATCAGCTATGCAAGTATGGATTAACTATGAGGAATAATTTTATATTAAACTTTGATTTCATATTCTTCGATTAGGAGATTTTAATGATAGATAAGAAGACCATCTTAGTGACTGGAGCTGCTAATGGTATTGGTAAATCAATTTCCGTGTATCTTGCATCAAAGGATTATTTTGTTTTTGCGACAGACGTAGATGAGAAAGGATTGCAATCTCTTGAAAGTACAGAGAATATCAAAACTATTAATCTAAATATCAGGGACACAACAGAAATTGATAGAGCAGTTAATGAAATAACAAATATTACAGACGGTTTAGATGGTTTGGTTAATAGCGCAGGAATCTTTGTTGGAGGACCCATGCTTGAAATTTCAATTGAAGATATGAGAGCAATTCTAGAAACAAATGTTCTTGGAATGATTGACGTGACACAAAAATTCTTTCCTCTTCTACATAAAAGAAAAGGGAAAATAATCAACCTTAGCTCTGAGGTAGGTAGATTCTCATATCCTTTCAATGGTCCATATGGTATCTCAAAATATGCCGTTGAAGCCTATTCAGATTCACTTAGAAGAGAATTAATGTTTGAAGGAATGAAAGTTATTAAGATACAACCAGGTGCATTTGACACTCAATTTATGACAGAAACAGTAGATGAATACAATAAGTTTATCGAAAAATCAAAGTTTAAAGATCAATTATCAAGAATTTTGCCAGTTCTAGCAAAAGAGAAAAGGAAAAGTTCCAATCCTATTGTTATAGCAAAGCTTGTTCACAAAATCATGAAAAAGAAATATCCACGTAGTTGCTACAAGGTTAAGAACAACAGATCTAGGATGATTCTGGAGTATCTTCCAGCGCCCTTAGCTGATTTCTTAATAAAGCATTTCATTTAATTCTTATGTTGATAACATTTAAAATAAACTAAAGAAATTCACTCTCAATGGCACATATTGTAGCACGTTTGTTTGATATGGATTTCATTTACCTTGATTTGCTTTTTTGTGCAGTATGGATGACAATTCTCCTAATAAGAAAAAAACGTTTGCAGTGGATATTTGGTCTTTTTGGTGCAGTTATAGTATTCATTTCTGACGATTTAATATGGTATCATTTGTTAGGAACAAGAGTATTTGATACAGTTCCTTTTAACAATGATTTATTCTTACTTTATTTTTCATTCACTTATGGTATGATAGAGTTTTCATATGTTGCTACAATGATATCAGCAAAAAACTGGAAAACTATGTTATCTTGGTCTCTATTTCTCTACAGTGGTTGGTTTGCAACGGGTTTTCTTTCAAGTTGGTTGCATATAGATGATAGGACTATATCCATCTATAGGGAAATGACGGACATAGGAAGATGGATTCAAATTGCGATGGTTCTAGGAGGTTATCTCCTCATTATTTTATTCAAATATAAATGGAAACCGTTTAAAAATCTATCATGGTTAAAACTCGGATATCTATTTCTTGTAGGTTTTCTAGTCCATTTTGGAATGGAGATAACTCTACTTGCAGCTGGTATACGACCACTAGATGGTTCTTTTATCATTCTCATTTTTAACAGTTTTCTTGAATTTAACTCAGGGGTACCTGTAATTTTCATCGCGTGGACTTTGTTAAAAAACAGAGAAATTAGTACGGGATTGGATGATTTGCATTTAGATTCAGTTGAAGTAAGCGAATCACAAATTATAGAAAAAGAATAGGATTGAGAGAAAGAAATAGATTACTCTCTATTATTTTATCTCAATTTGTTTAACATTTTTGAAAGGATCTTTTCCAATCATGGGTACATTTACTATAAGAAGACCTTCTTCATATTGAACTACAGTACCTTCAGGATCAGCGTCTACTAAAAATGAGTATTCGTTTACGTATTCAACATGTGCGTCACGAACAGCATTGAGTTTTATACCATTTTTTATAACTCTAATGGATATGTTTTCCTTCTTAACACCTGGTATCTCGTAAATAAGACGATAAGCATCCTCTTGATCTATACATCCTTCTTCATGATCATCTGAATCTTTGCCACATTCACATCCACAGTGAACATGGGGATTAATCCAGAACTTCCTTCTAATATGATTCTTTTTGTTTTTTGCCATTTTTATCACTTAAAAATTAATTTAAAAAGAAATGATTAATTCAAATTATACTCTTGCTGATTCTTAATTTAAAAATATGCTTTGAACAAAAAAAGTTGTCTTGTTACAAGAGAGGATATTTCAAATCCTTTAGGACCCTATTCGTTCTTTCTATATAGAAATCATAAGTTTCTTTTCCATGAAGATATCTGTCAAAGGAATCAACGTCTTTGACTAATTCTACAAATTTATCATCAGAATATTGTTTTTTATCTGAATGATGGATTGTTGCCTTAACAATTAGTTCAATTTCATCATCAGAGACAAATCCATAATTGTCTCCGAATTTCTTATTATAGTGGTTAAGAAAGTCTCTAACAAGATTTGCTCCATTTGGACCATGATCCGTGAATTTCCCTGTTTCAATAATTGCAAGATCATGAATTGCTCCAGCAATTCCAGCAATTTCTGGATCTATACCACGTTTTATTGCAAGTAATTTAGCCAATTGGGAACAAGTATACATGTGCATGATACTCCACTCTAAAGGTTGGTCTCTATTGATGTCTGAAAACTCTTTAGTTTTTTCTAGAAGCAATTCAAGAATAGAATTTAAACGTCTTACTTGTAATTCATGAACATCTTTCATTAGTATCTAAACGGAAATAGAATATGGCATTTTAATACTTTCTAAAAGAAAAAGAAAGAATAAGTTGGATTATTTATACACTTCAACAGCTGAATCTGGGATTTTGATTATTCCTAATCCAAAGACGTAGGGTCCAGCATGGCATATGATATTAGCTCCAATAGGTTCGTAAAAGAAATGCAAAGGTTTGTAATGCTTATTTATTTCCTCTGAAAACTCTTTAATTTCAGGACTATCAAGACCGTACATAACGACCATTACATAGTTCACAAATTCTTTTGAGTACTGCTCTGCAATAGCTCGAAATTTATCCATACCCTCACTATAACTCTTAACTGTTCCAGATGAAGTTATATCTCCATCCTTCACAATAAGAAGAGGTTTCAAACCCATTATAGTCCCCAATAGACTCTTCGCAGCTCCTATTCTTCCTCCTCTGCGTAGATATTCCAATGTATCTACCATGAAATGTAATTGGATATTCTTTTTCATTTCATTTATTTCATCCCTGACAGCTTCAATAGGTATTCCTTGATCTCTTCTTCTTATAGCATGATCAATCAATAATGATTGACCCCATGAGACAGTTTCTGTATCTACTGTGATGAAATTATCAGTCTTCAAACGTTTAGCAGTCAGTATCGCATTCTGTAATGTTGCAGACATTTTGGCGCTGATCCCTAAATAGAGCACTTTCTCATACTTTTCCAAAGCTGCTCTTATAACTTGATCAAAATCTATTGGAGGGGCAACTGAAGTTGATGTTTTAGCTTTATCATTAATCATTTTGTCAATAATTTCTTCTCTTGTAATATTATCCCGATCTATGTACTCTGTTTCTTCAATCATTATTCTTGTTCTGATTAGAATTAAGTCATGTTTCTTCATATAATCAAGACTGAAATCTGCTCCAGAATCAGTCATGATACCAAATTTCTTGGTCATAGTTCAAAATATCTTGGAGTAGTATAAAAAATCTTACTTGAACTGTATGAATTAACATGCTTGTATGTATACAGAACCTTTGAAAATTTAACTGAAAACATTTATATCTCTGATATGCTTTGAATACTTCATGAGAAAAGGATTAACAGCATTTTTGATAATATTTTTTGTTATTTTAGCCGCTGGGGGTGTAATTGGTGTTGACATTTACATGAGTTATAAGGATGTTGAAGCAAATTATGACCAATTCACTGTTGGTGCTCCTACGTTTGATATAAGTTCAGATAATACTACTATTACAGTCACAGCAACTGTAGGGACGCCTAAACTAGGATACATTACTAAATCTATCAGATTAGATATCCAACTGAAAAAGGGTGGAACTAACTACGGGGATCTCCAACAAACAACTATTAAACTAGGAGAATCTGCACCTGTCGAATTCGTGTTTGTTCTTACATCAGCAGATGTATCAAGCATAGGTTCAGGAGGAACAATAACTATTACTATAGAAATTTCAGCTGTTCCAATCTATTTTGGTATTCCGCTATCATTTCTAGCTCAAGATTTACCTCCTCAAGACATAGTAATACCTTAACTACAGAAGTTTCGTACTTTTTGAAACTTCTTGTTTTCCTCTTTTTAGAATAAGTTTTTAACCATCTCAATTTAATTTCGATTGTGACTATTCTAGCTAACCATCTCAAGTGTGACTGTGCTAAAGTGGTGAAGATAGCATCCTGTCCCCGACCCCTTCTATCACCAACGCTAGAACAAGATAATTCCTATTTTTACTGCCCTTATTGCAAACTTGATTATACTTGTAGTCAAGCAATAAAAACTGTTCATGAAAAAGATAAATTTGGTTATCCACAATTGAAGAAGACAGTTTGTAGAAAATGCGAAACTGAAGTTGAGAGAAGAAAATGGCCTAATTAATGAAATCATTTATTGTTTGATTCAATTCGCTCTAGTTTAATATTAAAAACTGCTCCCGAGGGTTTATTGTCTTCAACAGAGATACTCCCACCAAATTTTGCCAAAGTTAGTTTTGCCAAATATAGACCCATCCCACTTGTACCTCCTTTATTCCCTTGAAAATTCTTCAAGAAGATTTTGTTTTTCAAACCATCTGGTACTCCTATCCCGTTATCCATTATTTTTAGAATTACAGTATTATTCATTTCCTCAACAATTATCGTAACTCGAACTGAATCTGAGTTTTGTTGAAATGCGTTTTGAACTACATTTAATACTACTGGAAAAAGTAATTTGTTAGCTTTAACATAGACTGATTCAGTTGGTAAAATTAAATTTACATCGCTAAAAGCTCGTTGAATTCCATCTAAAATATTGAGATTAGTGGGTTGAATTTTTAATGAATCCAAGATGTGAGCTGGTGTTTCAAATTTCTTCTGTCTCTCTTCCATCAAACTTACTCTCTTTTTTATCATGTCCAGAAAACTATTTTTTGAGGTTTCATCAAATAATTCCATTGAATTATTTATGACACTCAGATCATTTTGAAGATCATGAAACCATAATTCAGTAACAGTAAGCAAATCTTTTGATAAGTACTCTATTTCTTCATATCTTTGTTTGTAAAACTCTCTCTCCATATCGATATCTCTCATTGTCTGAATTTTGAATTCAGGACTAAATGTAGCTATAAGTGCCGTAATCATCGTTGAATAGAAAATAAAATTCAATACGTAAGGTGTTAAAACCTGTAGTTCTCCTAGTATCACCATGGAATACACTCTGGAAAGATCTCTGAAAAGCATAATTAGAACTCCTACTATTATAAATAACCAGTGATAACCATATTTCATTCTCGAATATAACACCATTAAGATACTAAGTACAACAAGGGAAATCAGTTCAACTGTCAGAAAAGTCACAAATAATGTGAATTCCAGAGTTGTGAAATTTTGACCTAACTCTCTGTAAGAATAAGAAAGTATCGGGGCTATAATTACTGTAACTAAACTAACAATTGCAATACCAATGAAAATTGATGATCTAGTTATGTATTTGTAATCTTTGATTATTCTATCAATAGAAATCCCTAAGAAAGAGAAATATGCCGCAATATGGAAGAATGTCCAGTAATTTACAGTTAAGATTGTTGGATTATCATTTAAGAAACAATCAAAAAACTCGAAAACTAGAAACATAATCAGTGAAAAAGTTATAGTAATACTAAAGATTCTTGTATCCTTGTTTTTTGCCTTGAAAACTGTTATTAAACCTAATATTGCCCCAATAGTAGGCAGAGAGAAACTTAGTATGTGCATATAGATATTGCTGTATAAATCCCAGAGACTTATTATCATGGGTAAAATACTCGCGATAAACATTGTTACCCATATTGAAGCTAGTACTCTGGTGCGCAAAAAATCTACCCTAATATTATTCACAACACTCTTTTTAAACAATTATTATAAAGGCAAGAAACCCTAATGTGCGGTGATTTACACACCATCTAGTAGTCTGATTAGTTTATCAAAAGAATAAATTTAACTTAGTTACAATTTTTATTAATTTACCTATAAATCCTTCTAGTAAACTTTCTTCAGTTTTCTTGATTGCAGCTTGTTGTACTATCATTGAGTAAGTAGGATAAATGTGCATCAAATTAGCAATTGTTGATACTTTCTCCTTGTTCTTGATTGCTAGGATTAATTCATGTATTATCTCTCCCGCTCTAGAACCTACTACAAGAGATCCAACAATTCTTTGCCTTTTGTTCAAGTAGATTTTTACAAAACCTGCAGTATCAGAATCTGTAATTGCTCTGTCTACTTTATCAAGGTTAAAGTTGACTTCTGAATACTTCTTTGCATTTAATCTTTCAAACAAGCCTTCTACTCCTGCAAATGCTATCTCTGGGGAAGTGAAAGTTGTCCAAGCAATGAGCGGAAGTTTCGCTGAACTAGAGAATGGTAATAAAGCATTTCTAACAGCAATATATCCGAGGAAACCAGCAACGTGAGTAAATTGATAAGAAGATATACACTCACCCGCTGCATAAATTCTCTTGTTTTTTGTTCTCAAATATTTGTTTACGTCTATAAAACCCTCCTTCAGTGTTACACTTGCAGCTTCAAGATTCAATCTCGAAAGAGATGGTTTTCTGCCTATAGCCACTAATAAGTGGGAACCACTAATTGTTTTTCCATCCTCCGTAATGACTTCAATTAGTTCAGATTTTTGCTCTGCTTTGACTATCTTTTCACAAAAAATTGTTTCTATTCCTTGCTGTTTAAAGGTTTGAAGAATGAGTTCACTAGCTTCAGGATCATTTTTTGGTAACAATCTTTTATTTGTCGTGATTATTGTTACTTTGGAACCTAACCTTTGAAAGGATTGACCTAACTCACAACTTATCGGTCCTCCCCCAATGATAACTAAGTGTTCAGGTAATTTTTTTAGATCAAAAATAGTTCCAGAAGTATAGAATGTTATTTTGCCTAAACCTTCGATCTCATCAATTGGGATTTTCGGTGATGAGCCTGTTGTAATAATGAAGCGTTTTGCGATTATTTCTTTATCATTGACTTTAATTTTGCTATCAGATATGAATTTTGCTTCACCTATTAGAACCTCAATTCCCTTCTTTCGCAATGCTTCAGGGGATTCTTCATTGTAAATGGTTTTGATTCTATCTTGTATATATTCATAGACTGAATTGTAATCCAACTCCTCTGAATCTTTTATTAAATTCATCTCTTTGAGAATTCTTAAATTTTCAACTTTAGATGAATAGTTAACCATAGATTTGCTAGGGACACAACCTGTCCAAGTACAATCCCCTCCAATTCTTGAAGCTTCAACAAGAAGTGTTTTCGCACCAATTTTTGCACCAAATTCAGCTGCAGTTAATCCTGCTGATCCTCCTCCAATTACTATTAAATCATAATCAGTTACCATAAAAAAGCACATTATAAATAAGGTTTGAATTTATTTAATACTTACAATTGGACAAAAATAATTATTTCAATGTAAAAGGGCATAGCATTTATATTTAACTTAAATATTATTGAATTTATGTCTTTAAAATGGAAATTCATTGTTAACCCTAATGCTGGTACTCAAAGATGTGTTGAAAGATGGGAGAAAGCTGAACCATATATCAAGAAAAGTGGTATCGACTACGACATGATCTTAACTACAGCAAGGAAACAAGGAAAACAGCTTGCTATAGATGCAATCAATGACGGTTTTAACAGAATTATAGTTGCAAGTGGAGACGGAGTTGTAAATGAGGCAATAAATGGGATAATGTCATTTCCTGAAAAGAAACGAAAGGAAGTAGCTTTTGGTGTTTTACCATTTGGTACAGGGAATGACTTAGCAACCTACATGGGCATCCCTTGGAGCCCAGAAAATGCTGTTAAAACGTTAATCGAAAAAACCGCTGTTTCACCTTCTTCAATTGGAAAGGTGAAATATCATGATACAAAATCTGAAATATATTTTGGGAATATGTTCGATTTTGGTATATCTTCGTTAGTTAATTTAGGCAATATGGCAGGGGAAATGAATTGGATTAAAGGTCCATCAAGATATACTTTCTTAGCAGTTAAGAAATTATTTACTGTGAAACAAAGAAAGGGAAAAATAAGATTCGACGATGGTGAATGGATAGATTTCAGATTGATGCTAGTTACTATAGGAATTGGAAAATCAGTAGGAGGCGGAATGCTTGCGTGCGTAAACGCTCATCCTCAGAATGATTTCTTTGATATATGCTTCACTGAAAATCTATCAAAGCCTAGAACATTAGTAGGAATTCAGAAGATTTTCAAAGGTGAGCATCTCAAATTAAAGGGTATTCGATACAGCTATGCAAAGAAAGTAGAAGTCAAACTAGAGAGTTCAATAGGCATGGAACATGATGGTGAGATCTATGAAGAAGATTTTAGTGCGCATGTTGAAGTAAATATTTTGCCTCGTGCTTATAATGTTCTGTACAATACTGAACACCCATCTATGTACTGGTTGACTGAAGAAGAACTAAAGCAAGGTAAGAAACCTGATGGTGTAGCTACTAAACATATGAAACACTGGGATGCTAGAATGTGGCAGGAGAAAAACTAAGAATTATCTTTAATTGAGTTAAATTCAATTTCAGTTGTAAATATTTCACTAAGGTTTATTTACAACCTTTTTTTTTATTGAAGTCATGTCACTAAAATGGAAGTTTATTGTTAATCCTAACGCTGGAGGTAAACTCTGCCCAAAGAGGTGGGAGAAAGCTGAACTTGTTATTAAAAAAAGTGGGATAGATTATGATGTTGAATTTACAACAGGTAAAATGCAAGGAATAGAGTTAACAAAACAAGCAGTTAAAGATGGTTTTAACAGACTTATTGTCGCTAGTGGAGACGGAGTAGCTAATGAAGTTATCAATGGTTTAATGACTTTCTCTGAACAAAGAAGAAAACAAGTTGCTTTTGGTGTTTTACCATTTGGCACAGGAAATGATTTAGCAACCTATATGGGTATCCCATGGAATCCAGAAAACGCTGCTAGAACACTAATTGAGAAAACAGCTGTATCTCCATCATCTATTGGTAAAGTAAAATACCATGATACAAAATTCGAAGTGTATTTTGGCAATATGTTCCTATTTGGTATATCCTCTCTCGTCAACTTGGCAAACGCAGCAGGAGAAATGAGTTGGATAAAAGGACCAATTAAATACAAATTACTAGCAATTAAGAAATTATTCACAGTTAAACAAAGAAAAGGGACAATTAGACTAGACGATGGAGATCCAATAGATTTCAAATTGATGTTAATCGCAATTGGTATTGGAAAATCT
The DNA here is from genome assembly GCA_030611665.1 of Candidatus Heimdallarchaeota archaeon. GTDB lineage: Archaea > Asgardarchaeota > Heimdallarchaeia > Heimdallarchaeales > Heimdallarchaeaceae > UBA460. The sequence continues at coordinate 19,750 of JAUWPI010000021.1, forward strand.
GTTGGTGGTGGAATGTTAGCTTGTGTCAACGCTCATCCTCAGAATGATTTCTTTGATGTATTCATTACTACCAACCTTTCAAAACCTAGAACTCTCATAGGAATTCAGAAAATTTTCGAAGGAGAGCACTTGAAACTTAAAGGTACCACCTACAAATATGCAAAGAAAGTGGAAGTTGAGCTTGAGAGTCCTATAGCTATGGAACATGATGGAGAGATTTATGATGGAGACATTAGTTCTCATGTTGAAATGAGTATCATGCCACAAGCATACAATGTCCTGTACAATACTGAACATCCTTCAATGCATTGGTTGACTGAAGAAGAGCTTAAGCAAGGTAAGAAACCTGATGGCGTGGCAACTAAACATATGAAACATTGGGATGCAAGAATTTGGCAAGAAAAGAATTAGTTGTAATATATTTGTAACAGAACTAATATATACGACTTTTTCTTAATTTCTGTGTATATGAGTGAAAAAAAGGAAAAATCTAGAGAAACTAAGATAAGTTATAAAATTGAAGATCTGAAAAGATTCTTGAAGACTCGAAAGATGTTTCTAATCGTGCTTATTTTCTCACAGTTGTGGGTTTCTGTTTTATCCTTTATTACAACTCAATTTGTTTTCATAAATTCACTGGATTGTTATGCTGCAACAATCATCGCAAGAGTAGTCCCTGTAGCCTTCTTTCTCGTACAGGCTTTGAATGCTGCGTTTATTATCTATTTATATGAAAAGAAACACATTGGCAAAAAAACAGCTTTCTTTCTACCTATGATCAATTTAATAGTCTCTGGAATAGTATTTGCTCTATTATATGTTATACCCATGTGCTAAAGATAAAATCCTATGTCTAGGGTCTTTTCTACAATCCTATAGCTATGAGAATCATTGAATAACCTATACTGAGAGCAGCAAAAGTTAAGGTCAAAGGTAACATCTTTTTGACATATTGCAAAAATGACATGGGATGCCCTTCTCTTTTAAGAATTTCAAGTGCCATTAAAATTGTTATAGAACCTAAAGGTGTAAGAGCTCCTCCTATGTTACCAGAAAGAACAAAACCTATCCATAGACCAGTAGTAATACCTGCAGGGAGAGATTTGAAGATGTAAGAGAAAACTATAGCAGCTGACGATCCATTTAGAAATCCTGTAATTGGTAGTCCTATGACACCAATAATGAGTGCTACTAATATCTGTCCATTGATTGTAGGGTTGTCCCCCAAAACACTTCTTAAGATACTATTCAGAGGAACTAGTGCTCCTGCTGCTGTTAATACACCCATCAGAACAAATAAAGCAACGAAGAAAACAACTATATTCCATTCAACCCCTTCTTCAAGGTAGTGCTTCAAATCAGCTCTGAAAAGATATATACCAATTATCGTTGTTATTAACGCTACTAATGCTACATCTATAGGATTCCCAGGAATACTAGTTAGTAGAAAACCTACGAATAAAATTCCCAGAAGAATAACTGATTTCCAGATATTCATGCGATTTTCTATACCAGACCATGGATTGATTCTCGACAATTGTTCTCGTTTCTCCTCAGGAACTTCTTTGAAAATTTCTTTCTTATATATTATGAAGAAGAAACCTGTTGCAAGCCCAAAAAAGATTATTGAAATTGGTAGCATATAAAGCATAAATTTGATGAAGTTCATCCCTTCTCCAGTATACAAGTTGTAAAAGATGATATTTGGAAGCGACGAAACAGGAGTTGGTAACCCACCAATTATTGTGTTAATTCCAACGAAAAGAACGAAAGGTCTTGGATTTATTTCGAGTTGTTTACAAATAACTACAGTTAATGATCCTAATAGAATAATTGCACTTAGATTATCAAAAAACATTGAAACAAAAAATGTTAATCCTCCTAGAGCTACTATTAGTTTTTTTGGATCATCTTTGGTTAATTTTACTATATAAAGCGAAATGAAATCAAAGAATCCTGCTCCTTTGGTTATTGCAACAATAATACTCACAGAGAAAATAATTAGAATTGCTTCAACATTGATCGTTTTTGCTAAAGCTTCAAGATGGTTATGCGGTATAACTTAATACTCTAGATTTTCGACGAATCCTGCTCCCCAATCCATGAAAATCAGATAAATGATAGCAACAACGAGAGCACCAGTTACAGTTATCTTAGTTGCATCAACGCCATCCTTCATCAGTAATAGAATAGTGGCTAGTACAATTATTACAATAATAATTGTTATTATCCAATCTAGTTCTCCTAGAATGCCAGCCAAATGTTCACCTTTACCTACTTTTATCCTTAGATTTGTGATGAATAATCACATTTCTTTGAATGTTGCTCAGTTTTTAATAGCAGGGATATAGAATTTAATATTCTTATTCAAATTCCATTCTAGAGGAAATTTCTTCTTCTTCTTTATCTTCTTCATCATCTTTAGTTTCTTTTGTTTCTATTTCCTCTTTTATTTCTTCGATTACTTTCTCTTTCAGTTCCTTCTTAGGTTCCTTAAGATCACGTTTAAGCTCAAATTTGATTTCTTCCTTAATCTCTTCCTTAATTTCTTCTAGAATAGATTCTTTGAGCTCTTCTAAACTTTCTTCAGTTTTTAGTTCCTTAGAGACTTCTCTCTTAACTTCTCTCTTTGGTTCTTCTTTGATTTCTTTTTTAACTTCTTTTTTGATTTCCTCAATAACTTCTTCTTTCACTTCTTCTTTGATTTCATCTATATCAGTCATTTCGGTTTCCTTCTCGTTTTCCTTTTCTAATAAATCTAAATCTTTAAGCTGTTTCTCAACTTTAGCATCTATTTCCATTTCTCGTTTTTTGTCCTCGGATTTGTCTTCTGAAACAGCTTCTTTTGTTTCTTCAGTTTTTCCAAGTATATCTTGCTTCACTTCTTCTTTAATCTGTTCCTTCAGAGATTCATCTATAATTATTATTTCCTTTTCTTCCTCTTTTTCTTCTTCTAAGACTTCTTCTTCTACAATCTCTCCATCCTCTTTTTCTTCAGCAACATCAACAGTTTCTTCATCAAGTACCACTTTCTTTTCTTCTTCTCTGCGTTTTGCAATAAGTATTGGAAAAGTAATTTCACGATCTTCTAATAATTCAATAAAATAAGAATATAAGCTTGAATGTTTGGATGGCATGTATATGATTAGAATTCCTACATCTTTTCCGAACGAGTTTATTTCATCTTTGAATTCATCCATCGTATTTGATGTTATAAGGAGGTACTCGATGAATCTTGATGCTTCTTTAAATACTTCAGAGTTTGCTCGGTCAAATCTCTCCATTTCTTCTTTATTCTTTTTGACAAATTCTACAAATTCGTCCTCACTCTTGTCTTCGTGGTAATTTTGATCCACATTAACTAAACAGTGAATCTCACCTTTTTTTAGACTTAATGAGAGAGCTTTTTCAGTAAGATAACTCAATTGTAAGCTGTTACTTGCAAGAATACAGGTATTTCTCCAAAGTAATTCTACGTTGATTCTGTCACTTTGAATTAAAAGAATTGGGATTTCTTTAACTTCTTCTAGAAGATAATCAAAAATATCTCCCATAACAGTGATTTTAGTTTCAGATTCTTCATCTTCTTCTTCGATTTCTGTTATTCCAATAAAGGATGATGGTACAATTATTAACTCATATTCTCCTTCCTTTAAGATCGCATCTAAAATGCTTTTCAGCATTTCTACACTCTCTACAACTTGTCCTTTTATTTCAAATTCATCACTTTTCAAATGTTCATATGCAAATGTAAGTGAATCTTCGTAACTTTCCTTTGATGTTTTTGCTTCAGTAGGGATGTTTTCGGAGTAAAAACATACAACATCGATTTTTGTACCAAAATGATGATTTAATTGTTCTGCCACTAAGACTGAAGTTCTGGATATTGATGTTCCATCAATTAATAATAGAGCCTTTTTAGCAGGATCTGGTTGAGGTCTAACAGAAGGAAGCAGTGCTGTAAATTTCTGCAATGTCTTTTCTATTTCTGTCTTCTGTTTATCTCTATCTTGAATGCTCATCAGAAACTCTTTTCACCATTACCTAAAAAAGCTTACCATAATAATCATACCCTATTTTCTTTTTAAATCGCTTTTAACTGTAAAATATTACACAATAGGGCGATTTTACTGTTGATTTCTGCTAATATATAAGCAAGTGTAATACTCAACGAAATTTTGACTAAAAAATAGCTTATTAATGAAGTGAAATTGTCCTGCTGTCATGATAATTTGTAAATAAACAAAATTTATAGAAGACCAAGAATATACAAAGTTAATGATGTTTTTAAAAAAGCAGAAGAAAGAGAATATTTTCAGAGAAGGGGTTATCGTTACTCTATTTTTTGTCTCTTTTGCAGCTTTTTTACTCGTTCTGAATATCTTTTTCCCAAGCTTTCTACTTATTGCTTTTTCAATTGTGTTCTTCGCACTAGCTGCCGTTGTTTTATTCATGTTGTTATTCATTCCAACAACTGAAGCAAAAAGAAGTGCAATTCTGTTTTATCTATGGAACGAATTTTTGTTTACATTTTTAGGAATTCCACTTGCTTGTATATGTATTCTAATCTTACAAGTTACAAACTAGCTCTAATAGTTTTCAGGGATTCCTAATCAAGTAATAATCTTTGCACCGATTTTTAATTTAACATAACACAAAACAAAACAATTTAATATTGAA
>JAUWPI010000154.1 GCA_030611665.1 Candidatus Heimdallarchaeota archaeon
CCTTATAAGTATCGGGTTACTACTTGGGTTCATTGTTAATCACATGCCCACGGTAACCCATCTTATTTAATTGTTACAGATGTGGGTGGAGTTAACAGATAAATTTAATTTCCCAATAAGTTTAAATGCATCTTTATCGATAATTAGGTACCGCATTTTGGGAATGGTGATTTATTAAATGAAAATCGGTAAAACAAAAAGAATTGCAGGTATTTTAGTTATTATGGCATTGAGTTTTGGTTTAGTCCAAGCTTTATCTACTCCAGTTTTTGGGAGAGTGGCAGTGCGTATGAGTGATGACGAATCAATCAATACCAGTATGCGCTGATAGTGGGACTGATTGCTGCAATTTTATATGAAATTGATAATGCTTTAAAAGATTGGAATGATTAACGAAGTGGAGAGGATTCCTTGATGAAGCCAAAAATAGAAACTGAAGAACAGATGATTGAAAACGAAAAGAAACACACCAAACTACATACTTTATTACACACAAAACAACATTCCTACTATAGTTTATTCCAACATTTTTTGTTTTATATTATGCCATTAGCATTTTTGACTTACCAAGGTTTTAGAGAAGATTTCTACTGGTTTTTTACCCCAATCTTGTTTAGACTTACGGTAATACTTTATCTTTTGATTATCATTGTTGTTTACTTGATAACTAAGAAAAGAGATGTACTATACATGATTATTGTCTGTACGCTTGAATTCCCTCTATTTGTGTTTCTAGCATATTGTGACCAGATGATAACTCTTGCTACCCTAGTTGTGCTAGGAGCATTGGTGTATATAAGAGAACCTCTAAAAACACATGCAAAACGAGCCATGGATCTTAAGCTAGCTAAAACACAGTTAAAGCATGAAAACAACACCACTTAAACTAACAAAATTCCCTCTTTTTTCTTTTTAAAATAACATAAAATCTGCTTAAAGGAAGTAAGGGATACGTCTGATAGAAAATAGTATCCCATGTAGCTGAATATTTTTATTTCTATATATTTATATTATTGTGTTAACTCAATAGACATGGGTTACACTTGAGGGCAAATGAAGAGACAAGGGGGCATTCATAAATCTTTCACCAGGGGTTTGGAGGGTTATCCCTTGATGAGGGCGGGAGAAGTTGTAATAGTCACGATAGCAACGGAGGTCAGCGTTACAGTAAACTAATCCTAACCAGTCCATCTCCCTGATGATTGTACCATGATTGGAGGAAGAGCTTTATTAATCAAAGAGGATGAGGAGATTGGTCAGTTTTATCAGTAAAATTTCATTTTTCACGCCTTTTGGTCGTTTGTTGTATTGTTGTTTTTTGTATTTAGCTCTTTGTATAGTTTATTCAGTTAATTAGAGAACAATCCTCAAAATCTGACTGAAATATTTACCTTGTAACAAGGTTATAACTATTTTTTTAACTCCACCTTCTTGTCAACGAGGACTATCATAAGAAGGTGGGTTGACAACAAGGTATTTCAGAATAGCTTCTCCTAAATCTTCTCCACAAAAAGAGCAATATCTGGAATTAGAAATGTGAACGTTATCACAATTTGGACACTTTACTTTGGACATATCAAAGAAATAAATATCATCTATCTTTAAAAGAATCTTGCAAAATAAAAGAATCATCTAGGATAAATCTAATATTGTAGCAATAGTTACTTGAGTTACTTTCTTTATGAAATCAAAGTCTAGTTTATCAATTGTATCTGCTTTTGTGTGATGATATGGAGAACGGAAATTTGCTGTATCTGTTATCATCAATGCAGGGATGTTTTCTTTCCAGAAAGGGGAATGATCTGAACGAATCATATCATATAACCATTTAGCTATCTTCTCGAAATTGAAAGGTATTCTTGCCCATAGATAAGGAAGCTTTATGCCTTCATTTTTACAATTTTTACAGAATATCTTTCCAAGTTCCTTAGAGTTTTTATCACTTACAACAGCTATAAAATCACCAATTTTTTTACGTGCTTTTATTTTGTATGATGGTAATAACAAAGGGCTCATTAAAGGAGGTAAAAACTGAGTGTTTTTCCTTTTAGTAGAATAGCCAATTGTCACTAAATTAATTACTCCTTTGATTTTCTTATCCACTTCTAAAGCTTTCTTAACCCAATAGTCACTCCCTACAAGACCTAGTTTTCCTACACTAGATGTTCTGGTAATGTGTGATCTAATTTTTATTATATACGCTAGATATTCTTTCTCAGAATCAGTAAGATTGTCCTTAACCACTTCAAATGCTTTTTGCCACACATCTACTATTGGTTGACCTTTTGTTAAGCCTAAAATAACAGAAGAATTGAATTTCTTAAACATTTTTTGAGTATGATAAGAGGTATAACGATGATTTTCATCAACAATTCCGAGCTCTAAAGCTTTATTTCGATCTCTTTGTTCAAAAGTAGGACCTAATTCCTCTAGTGTGAAACTGATAAAACGAACATTTCCTGAAAAGTTTCTAGAAGCTAATATTCTTGCTACTTCTAGCATTGCGGCTACAGCTGAACCACTATCATTTGCCCCAGGAGAATTGTCTCCAGTATCATAATGACTAGTAACCAAAATTTCAGGTTTAGAAGCATCTCCCATATATCCTTCTATATTTCTAAAAACCATATCTGTACCTTCAACTTTGAAAGTTTGTTCATTTGTCTTTAAACCATATTTTTTAAATTCTGAACTAATATAATCTGCTGTTTCATTCAGTTTTTGAGGATCAACAATATGGTGTTTAACACCTTCAATAGATAAGACATGTTGGAAAAGTTTCTCCACATCTACTTTATAAGTTATATCATTCATTTTACTTCGCAATCTTTAGAATTTAAAGTTTATATACTTTCCTAGTTTTTAAAGATAGGTTGGCAACAAGGTTATTTCAATCGTTTTTTCCTAAAGATTATCAACAGAACTATAGATAAACAACTCGGAAAGAATAATGATGGTGTTGGATTTGGGTTTTCATATCCTGCTGCTTCCATCCATTTCCAAGCCAAATCTAAATCATAATCATATTTGATAGGAAACTCATCAGATCCATAAAAGAAATAGTAATTCATCATTGGTCTATGATTGATAAGGAATTCACCATCATGTATAACTTGATTCATTTCATTACGGTCAATAGCATAACATATAGCTTTTCTTACAGCAGAAGCTTTCGTTATATTTCCAAATTCTGTACCATTTACCCAAACTTGATTGTCTGAACCACCTATATTTGCTCTTTCAAGATTGAATGCTAAGAAACTGAAACCGAAGATATAGTGACATTGCACTTCGTACCGTGAATCAGCTTGCATGTTTTTCCTTTCTTCAGGGAAATATGTTAAATCGCATAAATCTAATTTACCAGCTTTGAATTCTGCAAGTTCTGCGGAGATATCAGGAATAAAACGGATTTTAATTGTTTCAATATCTAAATCTTGTGTAGATCCATCAATTGCACCTATTCCCATCCAATATGGACTAGCTTGGAGTACTGTAACAGAACTCCTGACATAGTAATCTAGAAGGTACTTTCCACAACCAAAAGCGGAAATAGAGTAAGCTACCCACGGATCGGTATTAGCTATTCCTTCATAAATACCTGTACATTTGGCACCACTAGAAGTATATGAAATCGTAGGATCAGAAGAATTCAAGAAGAATTCAGGGAGGATATATTGGTTGAGGCTTTCCCAAAAGTCCACATAAGGCTCTAATTCAGGTGTTAAAGGGTTCGCATCGATATGCAGATGGAATGTCAAGTCATCCTCTGGATCAACATAAGCATCGGAAATCCAATTATAATAGTATGAGTTTTCGCTGATGATTGTGTTTGACATAGCAAGATAGGTAAAGACTGCATCTTTTGCAGTAACTTTCATATTTGTACCATTGCTAACTTCTCCACTCTTCAGTCCTACTAATAGAGGAGTAGTAAACACATTGAGTATTTCAGAGCTAGCGTTTCTACCAGTGATGTTGAATGAAGGATTCCAATAAACATTATCTCTCATTGTAAAAACATAATGTGTTTCATCAATTTGATTCCAGTCTAAAACTAATGAAGTTTTGAGGGGGGCTAAATCAGGACTCCACCCAACAATCGGTTCTGACATCAAGCTGAAAATAAAAGAACTAGCTACATCGTCTGTTGTCAGCATGTTCAAATCTCTCCAATTATTATCTACTACGTTGAATTCAGTTAATGATTCTTGACCTTCATGTAAACCATCAAACGCCATATATGGTAAAGAATCAACTAAGCCCCATCTTGAATCAAATCCCAATGTATTAACCCATGTTGCAGTATACTGTTTAGAGCTAAAAAGGGGTAATAAAGGGAGAATTTGATCCATGAATAAAATTTGCCAATCAAAATAAATTTGTTGTCTCTCTTCAAAGTTAGTTGTTGTAACTGCTTCATTTTGCATGGCTTCACTTTCATTTTGATATGGAATACTTCTATTAAGATTAAATATATTCCATTTACCGTTTTCAGTATAGTAGTCTCTCATATCTTGTCTTTGAAGATCAGAGAAACTCGCCATAATAAAATCAAATTGTGGATTATAACCGGGAACATGTAAAGGAAAAGAGTATTTACTTTCTAATTCTATACCTATTTTTCTAAGATATTGAGCTATGTAAAGACCATAATCAAAGTAAGCACCTACACTAGACACATCGATAACTAAATTGAAAAATGGTTCGATACTCTCTTCGCTTCTTACAGTTACAATACTAAAAGATATAATTAGATAGAAAATTACAGAAATAGCTATTTTTCTTCGCATGAGTTCACCAAGGGATTTGGTACTAATTATTATGCTCAAACACCTATAAATATTGCTTAAAAAGGATATTATTTGGCTACAAGGTTAGAATATGTATTTCTCACTTTTTCTTTCTGAAAGTACTCATTTGGCTAAACACCCAAATTTGAAAAAGTATTAGAACAGAGCATACAGTACAGTTTATGTCTATTCCAATTCATGAACAGACGGATTCAGAATCACAATATAATCCTGCAAAATGAAAACATCTAGCCAATTACTTTTTAAGCACTGAACAACATATTACATTTTGAATTCAAACAGATAGTAAATTGTCTGTTTAAACAATAAATGAGGTCAAAAGATGAAAATAACAAATAAAAGTATAGCGTTAGCTATAACAATAATTTTATGTTTCTCATTGAATCAAACTGTGGTAAACAGCTTAAACGATACAACGCAACAAGATGTTAACTCGTTTGTTACTGAGGAACAACAGATCAAAAAATTCCCAGGTGGAGTTCTAATAGATTTTGATGATAAATCCGATGGTGAACAGATTGTAGGTTCCTATCTTGGATTAGAATTCTCTTCTGGATACCGAATATGGAACTCGTCACTTAGCAGTTATTATCCTCCAGTATCAGGTGAAAATGTAGCAGTTAGTAATGAAATAAATAACTGGTTTGTTTTTGAAATGGCTATTCAGAAAGTTGGACTATTTGTATCAACAGCAATAACTGATTATAATATAGTAGTTACATCATATACAAATAACAATTCAGCTATTGAAGAAATATCGATTATTGCTAATACAACAAACCAGTATATCGAATTTGATTCACCTTTAGGAAGAATCTATAATATCTCGGTAAGTGGAACAAGTGATTGGTTTAATCATTGGACAATAGATTCATTGAGCTATCTAGAACTAGTCTCACCAACTCCCAATCTTATTGATTTCGAGGATTTAGCATCTAGTGTCTATGTAGGTGGTTTCTATACAGGTATAACTTTCTCACCAGATTTCATAACATGGGATTCATATGGCAGTTCTAACTATCCTCCACATTCAGGAAACAACGTGATATACACAAAAGAGCTTACGGCAAACATAACTTTCTCGCTCCCAGTAGATTTTGTTTCATTCTATGTTAATTTACAATATGATTATGACTTGCAGGTTCTTGCATATAGTGAGAGTGGTATTCTGTTAGAAAAGGATTATATCTACGGAAAAGCAGTAAATCAATACGTATCTTTTAGGTCTCTTCAAGGTATGATACACAGAATCACTTTTACGGGAAGTCCAGGATTCAATAATTATTGGACAGTGGATGATCTATGTTATACTGAATACACCCCAAATGAGAATCAATTACTAACTTTTGATGAACTTGCAGAAAGTATACCTGTAGACGTTCTATATGCTGGTGTAACATTTTCTCCTGATTATATCACTTGGGATTCAAGTGGAAATGCAAATTATCCACCACAATCAGGTGATATGGTCATCTATTCCAACGAACTAGTAAACAATATCACCTTTGACATTCCGAAAGCTTATGTGAGTTTTTATATCAATACTGTTTCAGATTACGATATACAAGTAGAAGCTTACAATGTAGGTGATGTGTTAATACAGACTTTTGATGTTGGTCCAAGTGTTAAAAATCAATTCGTGGAATTGTATTCTGCAGGAGGTTTTATTCACAGAATTTCTATTTCAGGTTCTGCTAATTTTGAAAATTACTGGTCAATCGATACTTTGTATTTTGAGGAGCATAAAGAAACCTTTGAATTTCTATTAGATTTTGAAGATTGTATAGATAATTACTTGGATTTATATCCCCATATAACCTTCTCAGCAGGATATATGTCTTGGAATTCTATAGGAAGTCCCTACTATCCACCTAATTCAGGGAAAAACGTTGCTTTCAGTCATGATCTAAATCCAAATGTGACTTTTACAATACCAATCATATACACAAGCTTCTATATCAGTTCTCCATTGGATTATAGTTTAGATGTTTTAGCTTATTCATCAGAAGATGAGCTTATTTTCAAAGTGAGTGTAGAGCCAGATTCAATAG
>JAUWPI010000101.1 GCA_030611665.1 Candidatus Heimdallarchaeota archaeon
GCCCTGTGGCCCATTCAATAACTTCTACCATGTTTATACCTCAATTTATTGATAACCTTAAAGGTTCTGAATCAAAATATTGTAATTCTTACTTTTAAAGGTATACAAAGTGGGAATGAGAAAATGTCCATTTGATCATTAATTTAGCTAGTTTAGATTGTTATAAGAAAAATTCCTATCTGAACCTTTTTGTTTACTTTGAGATTATACATTAACATCTGAATTGCGAGATAAAAAGTAATTACAAATGAGTTTACAATCAATGCAACAAATAAGATATCATATAACAACCCTAATTCATCAATGAAAAACGATAAACCAAGAAATCCTAAGATTAGAACTACAAATAAATAATAGAAGATATTTGAAAGAATTTTGTTTGTTCTATTCTTCTAACTTACTTCCATCGAAAACGTTTACATAATTTACCTATATAAACATAGATACACTTAAGAAAAGCTTGAAAATTTTTGCAATAATCCGTTCTTCAATGCTTCAATATAACATTTAAAAATAGCAATTGTATTATTACTAAACATGTCCAACAAAGCCATCCACAAAATCAATCACTTGATTGGTATTCTATTCTATGCTACTTTTGCTGTTTATTTTATTCTATCTCTTATTTCTATAATTCGGGAAAGTGTTCTATTAGGTGCAGGTGGTATCATCCTGAATATTTTATCATTGATTTTAGAAATATTGGGACCGATTTATATGATTTATTTCCTTGTTCAACTCATTGATGGCTTTCTCAAAATAGGTGAGGTGGATTATGATATTAATGCTATAAATGAGCAGAAAAAAGTTAGTGTCATCATCCCCATACATAATGTTCCAATCTTAGTTCTAGAGGAAACTTTGGTTGGTTTAACTGAACAAACCTACAAAAATTTCGATGTTTGGGTTGGCGATGATACCCCTAATGAAAAACTAAGAAAGGAATATGAAAATCTGTGTAACAAATATAATTTCACCTACTTTTATGCAGAAAATAAGAAACTTAAAGCAGGAATGTTAAATCTCGTTATTCCAAAAACAAAAGGAGATTATGTTACATTTTTTGATGTGGACCATGTTCCAACGGAAGACATTCTCGCGAAATTCGTTGCAATTTTAAATCAATATCCCGAATTTGAGTTTGTTCAAGCAAAGTATGGATTTCGCAATGCTACTAATGTGCTCCACGTATGGTCTGCAATGACTACAAGTCAGATTTTTTGTTCTCAAAATGCAAGACGATCTTTTGGAGCTGTTCTTTTCCAAGGTGCATCTGCATGTTTTCGTAGAAGTGGAGTTCAACAAATACCTGAGAATGTCGTAATAGAAGATTATTCACACTCTATATCTTTAATGACACAGAAGAAACAAGGTTACTTCCTAGATGAATTTGCAGCACAAACACTACTACCAAGTACCCTAGATCATCAGATGTCACAATTGTATAGGTGGATAAAAGGGCAAACTAGTTCCTTTGTTGCTCATATAAAGGACATTCTTATGGGGAGATTAAGCTTTAAACAATCAGCAGACTTATTCTTTACATCCACCATTATATTCGGTGTCACAAGTTTCTATGAACTTGGTTTTGTTTATGGTTTCATGTATTTGTTCAAAACTCCCTACTTTCGAGCTTTGGGTTTGGACTCCCTTTCACAAATTATTATGCCTATACTAATCATGATTATTTATGGAGGAACCTTCGCTATTATGATCATTTACTTCATTAAATCTAAATTTCTGCAACTTAAAGCCTATAATGTACCGTTCTATGTTATTTTTGGTGGGTTGGCTTCACCCTATCTAAAACTTGCAGCTCTAGACGGATTATTGAGCTCTCTATTCAGGTCAAAGAAAAGTGAATGGAATAAAAAAATAAAATTAGGGTTGTGGGGGGCATTCTTTTCTACAATTGGAATTCTATTCTTTGGTCTCACAGTAATTTCAACATTAGATCTCATTGGGATAGTAAATTATTATGGAGATAATTTCTACTTTGCAATTTTCTTAGCTATTGGTTTTGCTCTTACGTTTGTGTTACCTTTCATCTTAATCGCAAGGAACAAGTTCAAAACAGCAGATTTCGAAGAGAAGCACATTTTCCACTAACTTCTCTCATTGCAGTTCTCATAGCATTTATTACATTTGTTAGATTTAGAATGGTATAAGTGATTGCAATGGAGAAAGATTTGGAACATCTGATTCCCTTAAAAGAACGGGACACTAAGAATTTCTTTTTCAAAGTTATTAAACCTTCAAAAAAAGTATGGGTTATTAGTGTAGCAATATTCCTTGGTTGTTATATCGCATGGTTTCTCTCAATCAGGTATCTAAGTGGTGCAGATAACACCCAATATATTTTAATCACAGTTTTAGTTGTTGTCACTTCTATAGCATCTCCACTTATAGGTTTATTCCTCTGGAATTGGGTTGGTGGATGGGTTTCAAAGAAACTAATATTTGAAACATTGAAAACAAAACACGAGAAAAGAGGGGAATTACGAGAAACCTTAGGCAAACTAAAAAAAGACAGGGAGTATCATAAATTTAGCTTTTTCCGTATTTCAATTGCTCTTCTGTTTGGTTTTGATTTAACACCTGATTCAAAGTACTATTTGGAGGAAAAAACACATAGTATTGCCATAGGGAGTTTCAAATCATTTGTAGGTACAAGATTATATGATATAATCTCAGCGTCTCTTGGAGTAGGGTTTCTCATTGCAACTATAGTTAAATCTGCCATATCAGATCCTTTCATTGGCTTTACAACAGGGGCACTTGTACTACTATTTGCACCAATTCTTATATGTTGGTTAACACCAGTTGTTTGGACTGTAAAGGATGCACAAATTAAGTATATTAAGCCAAACAATCGTAATCATGAATTATCAGATAAAGTAAGAAGAAGTCTTGTGAGCAGGTTCTTTGGCATATCTGCTTGGTTAGCGGGATTCAGTTTCTTCATAAATCTAGTAGAAGAAATGACTTCATTTGATGATAAATTTGTAGCCAAAGTAGCCATCTTCTTTATAGCTCTTGTAGGATTACTAATCGTTACAATATTAGCTTTTGGAACATTGTATCTATTTGGTATGTTGTACCTTAATTTCTTCCATGAAAAAAGAGTTAATGATTTAAGAGGGGAACTAAGTGAGATCTTACCTTATGCGCAAACAAATGCAATAGTTTCTGAAGAATCAGAGCATCTAATATAAAAATTCTTCATAATAAATTTTTTTCTTAATTGTCAGGTATCACTAAATCTACAGTTTCTATTGTTAGATTTTTCATGTTAATGTGAGTGTCCCTTGATTCACATTTTGGACAGATAAAATTGTAAGCAAATTCAGGATCACCCTCTTCAGCAGGTTCTCCTTTGTAATCGCATTCTAGACAGCTTATCTCTGCTTTACTGATTTGCATTTCGAGTGTAGAATTTTTAAATTTATCCAACTCAGCAGTTATTATCCCATATGCTTCGATCAGAAGTTCTGGTATAATCACATCATATGGACTAGCAGATACGATAATCTTTTTCACTTGGGTAGCTTTGTGCTCTTCAATAATTGCCTTAACTTGATCCACAATTGCAGAAGCAACACTATACTCATGCATTTTTATCTTCCTTTAATATTCAATTCCTAGTGCTGTTATTAGTTCATCTATCCCTTGACCTGTTTTTGCACTGGTTAGAATAACTTTCATTCCAGACTTAATTTTTGCAGCATCTTCTGCTAAGACATCAGAGTTAAAACCCAGCCCATCAAGATCACATTTATTGATTATTGCGATTTCGGCACTTTTAAAGATAATAGGATGTTTCTTAACGACATATTCACCTTCTGTTATGCTAACAACTGTAATGTTGAGCTGTGCCCCAATATCCCAAGCAGCGGGGCAAATAAGATTACCAACGTTTTCAGCAATGAAGATATCATAATCATCAATGTTTATTTTATCTAATTCATTTTGTATTAGTTTTGCACTCAGATGACAACCACCACCTGTGTTTATCTGCACTGTTGTGGCTCCCTGTTTTGCTATTCTGTCAGCATCTATTGTAGTAGCTACGTCTCCATTGATAACAAATACTCGGTATTTTGAAGAGAGTTTTGCAGCCAACCTCTCTAATATTAGAGTTTTTCCGGAACCTATTGAACCCATCATATTGAAGAAAAGTTTATTCTTACTCTTCATTACTTCTCTAATTTTATCTGCAAGTTCATCATTTACTTGATATGCAAGCTTCTTTACTACAACTTTTTTCTCTGGGGACATAATATCAATCAACGAACGCTTTAAGGTGATTATAAATTATTCCATTCAACTATCTTGAGCACTAGCACAGCAACAAAATTTATTACCTTAAACTTCGTAATATGTTTAGTGACCAGTTAGAGGTATATAGATGAAACTACCAAATTTTAGAAAATCAAAGAGAGCAGTATCGCCTGTTTTAGCAACAGTGATGTTGATTAGTCTTGTTGTAGCAGCTAGTGCGATGGTTTATTTTTTAGTTGTACCTATGTTAAGAGGCAGTTCTGATGTAGATTTGCTTACAGTTCAATGGTTTGATAGTGATGGTGACTCTGTTACTGATGTAGCTTATGTTACCCTACAAAATTCAGGGACAGCGAGTGCTATTATAAAAGGCCTTAATGTTACCATAGCTACAGATACTCAAAATGAAACAGACATTCTCAATGCATTTATTCAAGGTTATGATTTGCCTTTGGCTATAGATACAACGGAGAGAGTAGATTTAGTACTCGTTTTTGATCCAACTAGTAAAGTAGAAATTGGAGAAAATATATTTAGAATTAGAATAACTTACGATAACGATTTAACATCCTTTGCACCTGATAATCTCAGACATATTGATGTTATTGAACCATTAGATTTGACCGTTCTCAATCCGATTAATGACAGTTGGGTGAGTGGGATTATAGACCCTCAAGCTATTGCAATAGGTGGATTTAAGACATCTGCGATAACTTATGACTTCCTTGAACCAGATGATTCTGTGATTCTTAGTGATCAAGCAATTACGCATAATATTGATTCTACACTATATCTAGATGCTAAATACTACAAGATAGATTTTTACGTTAATGATAGTCTTGATCAGTCATTTACAATCAGAAGGATCTTTGGTATAGATAATGATGATATAGGAATAACTTTCGGAGTAAACAGTTCAATTATTAATCCTGGAGATTTCTTGAGCGCCTCATGGTCATTCACTATCGATGGAGCTCCATTAATTAATCAAACATTAGTTCTTGGAGGAGATGTACTACCATACCAGCAAGTTTTCACTTCAACTGAACCCACTGTGACAGAATACATTCTAACTGGATCACAAACTTTACAGATGGCAGAAGATGACCTAGTTTTTACACTCTTTGTCAAAGATGAAGCAGGAAATCTTAACAGCGCTGGAGATGCTTTTTCGTTAATTGATAATATTGCTCCAACAACATATTTCATTTCGCCTGAAAATGATACTAGCGAATCAGACACTATTCTCATTGAAATTTATGCTTCTGATCCATCTGGCATCGATACAAATAGATTTGATGTATATTTCTTCAGTTATTCTTCATCTTTCACTTACCTTTATCAACAAAGTGTTTCTGGGGAAGCGACATACATTGTAAATCAAAATAAATGGGTATTATACTTCAATAGTTTCGTCTTGCCTGATGATAATTACTCCGTTGTAGCTCAAGTATATGATTTATCTTCAAGTGGAAATGGTGCTTCTGCTGTTATTGATATTCTTGAGGTAGATAATGATGTTTTGAAGTTATATGGAGCAACTGCGACAGATGGCAGAGGTGGTTTCTTCTTC
Source organism: Candidatus Heimdallarchaeota archaeon (assembly GCA_030611665.1). Classification (GTDB taxonomy): domain Archaea; phylum Asgardarchaeota; class Heimdallarchaeia; order Heimdallarchaeales; family Heimdallarchaeaceae; genus UBA460. The sequence goes on from JAUWPI010000101.1 coordinate 5,855, forward strand.
AGAAGAAGAGGAGTACTGTCGTTTAACATCCAATGTCTAGTTCCTGATTATCTTACTTTGGAACAGGTTACGATAAATTGGGAAGGTAGCAACAGAGTAACATTAATCGACTCTATTTATGATGATAGTATAGCACAATTTTGGTTGGATAGTGCAGGTGGTCCATATGCAGAAGATACCACTTATAATATCGCACAAGCACAAGGTGGTGTTAATATAACTGCTTCATTAGATCATCACATAACAATACAATTTGATTATGGAGATAAACCCACAGGTGTAACATTCACTATATCAATATTTATTTCCAGTCCAATATTTACTGGCTGGGAAACATTTGTTATTGATTCAGTTTAACTTCATCCCTTTCTTTTCTTTCTTTTTCGTTTTTCATATCCTTATAACATTGATTTTCTATTAGTACTGACGAAAACCTAATAACTTAATTAAGAGTGTTCATATTATGAAAGTCACTTATGAACGATATCCGGAATTGCCAAAATTCCTGAAAACATTCGTAGAATACGCAGTCACAACGTTACAAACTCGTTCTATAATACTGACTGGAGATATTGTTCTAGATGATTTTTCAAAAAGATATAGTACTATTGATATTGTAATTATTTTAGAAAAAAATCTATGGGAAAAAGATTACGATAATTTAGATGAACTGGTAAATCGAATGGTTATTGTTAACAAAGAATTTGCTCATATTAGTAGAGTATTCTTCATACCTCATACCATACTTTCCAATCCTAGAATTACACATCATGATATTGAAGGAATTATTGTCCGTAATTTGCAGCAAGAAATCATAAATAAATATCCTCTTAAGCAATCAGATGATTTTCTTGTTCGCGAGAAAAGTACTGTTCTCTATGGGGAGGATCTAAGACAACATTTTCCAACTCCTCCAGTTGAAGGGTTTTGGCATGAGTTCTTAGAAAGTTTTTCTGAACTGGAAAATGCTGCTAAAAACTATCCATTTCAACTCACAAAATCACCAAACTATGAAAAAGCAATGGATTGGATTTTGTGGTTCTCAAACCTTCTATATTCATTGAAAAACAATGATCTTATTGGTAAGATGAAAAGTGCTTATTGGTTTACAAATGAGTACCCAGGAAAAGTAGGTGATTTTGTAGTAGAAGTGGCAAATTGTCGTAAAAGAAATATATCACTTACAAGTATTATGGAACTTGTGCCTAAGTCCAGAGAATTAATGATGTCTGCACTAGAAAGAGTTTTTCGAATAAAGGGAATTCAAATAACCCACATGAAAGATTTGATGAAAGTAGAAAATGATGTTGCAAATTTCAGTCGAGTTTTCATGGAATTACATAATATAATTGATAATCTGCGATAGGAATTATAATGAAATTCAGAGAGGAAGTACTTCAATCTTTTATAAAGAAACTTCTATTAGTTGCACCAGTTACAATATCAGTATATAGTTTTGAAAGAAGAATTTCTCAGTTTGACAAACTGCTTAAGGATAAGATGGGTTTAGTTATAATCTTAGAAGAGAGAGATTTTTCAGTTCAAAATTTCATGTTGATTGATTTAATCTATGATTCTATCCAAGATGAGTTTGGATGGGATGGAGGTTTAGAATTAGCCACTTCCTTCTCAAGGAATTATATTAGAACAAAAACAAATTTATGGCATATTAATGTCCAAAACCCACAATGTTTACTACCTGAAGATCAACTAAACCTAATAGAAACAGGTGTTTTAGTTTATGGTAAGGATATTATAGAAGAAATATCTTTTCCACATAACAAAGAGGAAATTCTTAAGATTGATATTGGCTTAACTAGAGAAGAAGCAAAGGATATTGCAAACAGGCATAAGAAATATGAACCATTAATCAATCCAGAATGCTGTTGGCAGAGGTATAATTTCACTATTAATCATTCAATTGTTGATATTTTAAGGGGAGAGTTTGAAAAAGTAGCTAATTTTGCTAAACCTGAGAAATTTGCACATATTTATGGAAGATATGGTGGTTCAGGAAAAACACAAATAATATACTCCTTAATGAAATTATGTAAAAAACTTAAGTTGCCATTCATCTATAGGTCTGAGTTTTGGAAGGATGAAAATGGGCTCTATAAAGAGATTGAGACAAATCCAGAAAATGAACCTGATGAGGTAGCTAACTGGTTACTCAAAAACTTGTCTACCCCCAGAGTTGTAATTTTTCTGGATGAAGTAGATGTTAATCTAAGTTTATTTGAGAAGAAAATGGGAAGGATGTTTGCTGAAGCTAAATATTCATATTTAATTATCTCAGGGAGTAAAGATATACCTAGTTTCACTAGAAGAAAATTTGACTTATTTGATATAAGCAAGGAATATCCATTTTCTGGAAACCAGTACTACGAATTAATCAAACATCTATTACACCAATCTAATATCGATGAAGATCTATTCCCCAGAAAACTAATAAAAACCTTGATAGAAAAAACAAAATTGTGGAACTCGTCTATATCTAGAAAAACTCCAACTTCCGTTATTTTAACAGTTAGTTTATCCTTCATTGAAGCTATAAAGATCGCAGAAATAGGGAAAAAACCTATCAAAGTTACAAGAGAGCTTGTTGAGAAGTGGTCATTGCTGAGTACATCTCCATGGTACCAAAAATACGGAGATATTCATGATGTTCATGCTGAATATTTAGTTTTTGATGGCAAGGATTATACTGAAATTGATAAACATTACAAATATCCTCTTCCTTAATCATCCAATTGCTTGAAAACCTGTAATTGGACACTAGAAGTTGTCTTATATGATTCATTCAGGTTTATTTCTTCATCTCTAATTTTAATTTTCAGTAGTTTTATTGCTTGTTGATAGATCGGTTCCGGAACATCCCATAACCAAGAAAAGTATCGTTTCTCTAGACTTTCAAAGATAGAAGTGTGAGTCTGGGAAGTTATGATTGTTTCAGAAAAATCCTCAACTACAAATCCATGTTTTGACATTAGGGTTACGAAAAAACCGTTTTTTGACTTCGATTCTTGTTTTATCCAACCTAATGATGACAAAATATTAAGGAAGAACGAATATAATTTACTTTGATATGCATCTGTATAGACATCCCCAAAAATTGCCATTTGAGATGTTCTTATTATCTCTTTCAGAAATTCTTCTTGGTTTTTTATTAAATGAATCACGTGTATTGCTATTGCTAAATGAAATTTACCTCGGAATGGAAGATTACACGCATCAGCTTGCATTATAGAGATGCATTCAACACCACCTTTCTTTTTCAGTTCTCTCAACATTAATTCTGAAATATCAATACCAAATAGATGGTTGTTTGTAGAGGAAAGGTATCTTTCAACCCTCCCAGATCCTATCCCTAAAGAAAGTATTTGATAAGGAGGAGGTCCAAATGTAGTTTGCAGTTTTTTGTTTATTTCCCGGATCAAAATGTCTTTGGTTTCCATAGGAACTGCTCTTGTACGGTCATAAACCTCTGCAACTCTATCAAAATTAATGAGACTCATTTTTACTTCCACAAATGCCGATCAAATGTTACTAATCTTTTTGTCTTTTCTCCCACAAGGACATCATCTTCAATTCTTATACCAAATTTGTTTGGCATGTAAATTCCAGGTTCATCAGTATGAACATTTCCTTTTACTAATTTTCTTTTATTTCCCTTTACCATGTAGGGTTCTTCATGTACTTCTAAACCTAAACCATGTCCTAAACGATGTGTAAAGTATTGACCATAACCCGCTTCATCAATTACTTTTCTTGCTGCGAAATCAACTTCTTCGCATGATACACCTATTTTTGATGCATCTAGTGCAGCATCATTTGCTTCTTGAACGATTTCATATACTTTTAGAAATTCATCAGTAACGTTTCCATAAAATGTTGTTAGTGTTATATCTGCAAAATAATTATCACACATTGTTCCCGCATCAATAAGCACAACACTGTTTTCCTTCATTTTTCTTTTGGAGGGTGGTCCATGGGGAACTGCACTGTTCTCATCAAACTGTACTAGCACCCAACTTGGTTCTCCTGATTGAAAGGTCATTTCTTTCTGGAATAATTTCAAAACATCCAATTCTGTTAAACCTGGTTTAAGTAATTCCAAGGCGTCCATCATACCGGCAACAGTATATTTACCAGCCTTTTCCAAACGTTCAATTTCAGCTTCAGTTTTGATTGATCTTTGTTTCCTTATAATCGAGCTCCCATCTATGAATTCAGCTTCTGGAAATTGTTTTTGTAGTTTGGTGTAGATTTCAAAGGGCATTGTTGGCTCTAAAGCGATTTTTTTCACATTAAAATTGATAGCTCCTTTGAGAACTGCATAAGGGTCGTCTTCTTCTTTCCAAGTTATCACATCATCAAAAGGAGTACGATCCTGTATGTTTTCTTTTTCAAAAGAAGGTGCAATAATCTTAGCATCATCATGAATACTCAAAACACCACATATTAGTCTCTCACTTATAGACATAAATGCCTTAAACAGGTAACCAAAATCTATTGAAGGTGTGATAAGGAATATATCTATTTCTGATTCATTCATATCTTCTACAATAGTCGTTTGCCTTTTCTCAAAATCTAGAGGTTTCACAACGTCCGTTGCAAATTACCATATTTAGATGTTTTGCATTAAATATAAGTCGAAAATAAATGTGCAAAAGGTTTATTTTTGGAAAGAACTATTCTTAGCTATGAATTTATCTTTATTAGACACAAGACCATTTAACAAATTTGTTGAAATGGAGCTAGAAAGAGATAATCTCTACAATTCCTTTACTCAATTAGATGAACCAAAAGAAATATCGGAAGCGTGGGTTATATTTGCAGAATCATGTTCAAAAAACTTGTCAACAATAAATAGTTTAGCTGATATGGCAGTTGAAAGAATATACGATGTTTATCAAGATATAAAACAAGGAAAAGATAATCCATTAGCTCTTCATGAATTACTTTATGGTGATTTTCCAAATCAAATAATGGCTTTGAATAAATTTGAA
>JAUWPI010000187.1 GCA_030611665.1 Candidatus Heimdallarchaeota archaeon
GCAAATCTTTGTCTCATCAAGAGATGGCAATCAATATGAGACATCCTATAATAGGAACTGGTGAACTTACACCAGTCGGTACTGCTGAAGCAGGAAAGTATCTTAGAAAAGCGATAAGTCATGCAATACCTAGACAAAAAATAATTGACGAGTGCTTAGAAGGAATGGGATTCCCAGGAGTAACACCTATACCTCATGGATGTATAGATTTCGATGAATCGTTAGATCCTTATGCTTATGATTTGTATTTAGCAATTGAATATACTGAAGAAGCAGGATATGTTCTTATGCCTCCTCCAAGTACTTCAAACCTATTGTTTTTACCATTTCTCATCTGCTTAGTCTATATAGCTATGCTGAAAACGAGAAAAAAAACTTGAAAAATTTTAAAATAAGTTGATTTCTAGTTAAATGGCCATTTTTCAAGTAATTTCAAATTATCTTCCAACTTTGCTTCTCTTAGAAGGGTGATTACCTCTTTCTCAGAAATTCTTCCGGGGAGTTCATCAAGAGAAACAAACAACGTAAGAAAACTGAAGATGAATGCTAGAGAAAGTTTGGCATCTAGTTTTGAAATCTTGTCAAAGGTATCAGCTGAAGTATGACCGTACCCTCTTCCTGTTCTTGGGTCTGGGTTTTGTCCATATATACAAACATTAGGTATACCTTTGAGGAGAAAGGGATAATTATCGCTTGCTGTTATAATTGTCTTAGATTTACTAGGTTTGAATACTATTTCATCCTCTATCTCCCCTATCAATTTATACAACTCTTCATTACCTCCACAAGCAATGTTTTTGGGTATATGACCTACCAATCCATCCACATTGATCATTGCAACAACGTTACTTACGTCTGTTTTGTTGACGTAGATTGTTGATCCAACAACCCCAAATTCTTCAACTCCAAATGCAATGAAACGTATTGTTCGCTTTGGAACATAATTTATCTCTTTCATCAGTTTGGTTAGTTCCAAAAGTGCTGCAACTGATCCTGCATTATCTGTTGCTCCTTGAGCCAAATCATGCCCATCATAATGACCACCAATTACAATAACTTCATCTTTTTTCTCTCCTTCAATCTCCCATATTATATGCTTTGAAGTGGTTTTTGATGAATGATTTAATACATAGATTTTTCCATTGACATTCTCTTTTCTTCGTATTTGTTCTTTGATATACTCATAAGTTTCTTTAGAAATACCTACAGCTGGAATCTCTCCCAATCTGTTCGATCTTACAGAACCTGTTGGGAACAACTGTCCAGGGTTATGATTTGCAAATAGGAAAGCTTTTGCTCCCAAATTGACTGAATTGGCATATTTTATTCTTCGATGTAACCATCCCTCCTCTGTTTCTCCGGAGTGAATCATTACTATGTTTCCTTTCACTTCTTCCTGAATACGCTTTAATTCAGTTTCAGATCCACCTCCACCATCAACTATTTTTCCCACAAATCCTTCATCTTCCGTGGACGGAGAATATACTAATGAAAAAGCTGGGAATGGTTTTGTTTCTTCAGTTTGTAAAAAGAAAATACTTGTACCTCTGTACCAACCAATGTACTCAAATTCATACTCAACGGGTTCTATCCCTAAATTCTCGATAAAATTCTTCATGTACTCTTGAGCTTCTATTTCACTTTTGGTTCCAGAGAATCTACTTCCAAGAAGACACAAATCTTTGATTGTTTCATAGATTGAGCTGGATGCAAAAATTTTGCCTTGTCCAGTTTCGGTAACTCTATCAAGATTATCCATAAAAAAAACTCTGCATTAAGCCTTATATTCTTATCCCATGATTAGATAGAAATCTAATTGTTCCCTAATGAATGTCTCATCAGCTGCTCCAATTATGCGCTGATTATTAGGTAGAATGATTGTTGGAATTGCTACTATTTCCATTTCTTCAGCTCTCGAAATATCATTTGTAATGTCTATAATCTCAAGTTCTAAATGGGGAGCTTCTTTCACTATCCTTTCTAATACTTGCTCTATGAATGGGCACCAGCTACATGTTGCGCTTGTGAAGAATAGTATTTTCAATTCCATTTCCGCTACCTAACCTATTATTTCTACTAGTGGGTATTTACTTCTGAACTTGACTACTTTCGGAAGGAAAGTTGCCCCTGTAGAACTTTTCATACATTCAATATAATTGGTGTAATTAACTCTGGAGAATCGTATTATAATGTCAGCTGTAGTTCTCAAACGTGCTAGTATCTCTCTACTTATAGCATTATGATTAATGAATGAATAGGCAACAGCTCTTTTCTCTTTTACATTGAATGATTGAAGAGCAAAATATCTCAAGAAATCTGTCTCTGAGAGAATATTTACATCATCAGTTAAGTCTCCATAAATCACAGATTTCTGTTCTGTTCTAGTGAACGCTTCCATCAATTCAACTGTAACAGAAACCATGTCATCAGTAGTCATCAGTTGGCTTATTTCTCTTGCTTCAACTGCTGTAACAGTTCTGTTGTATTTGTCAATAAAAACTAGATTACCTTCATTAAGATGAGAGGATATGTCGCATTCAACTCGTTCAAATTCCTCAAGTATCCTTGCTGAATGCATGTGAACATTAGAGTGGATAATTACACCTTTGTTCTTTTTGAGTTGATGGAATAAAGTCGTTAGAAATAATGGGAAATAATTTGTCTCACCATCAATTTCAATGAGTATAACACTCCCTGCGGGAATTCCCCCTCCTAATAATTCATCAAGTCTATCAATACCTGTCTTTTCTTCTTTGATAAAGATGGTGGGAGGATTCTCTGCTCGAAGAATCATTATTCCGTCTTTATTTATGATGAATCTGTTCTCAAAACTAATCGGTTGAGCTGATCTTAATTTAGGTACTGAAATCCTCTTAACAAGCTGATTACTTATAAGTTCTGTTCGTATTTTAATTACACCGTCAACTAGGAATTCCTCAAGTGTTGCGTGTTCCTCAGAAACTTGAGATTCAGCTGTAAGAATTAATACAGCATCCTCCTTAGTAATTTCTCTTATGAAATCCATAAACCCGCTTCTAGCTGTTTTTTCATACTGAAACTCTGCAATAAACGCGGAGATAGAATCAAATACAACAAGCTTTGCCTTAATTGACGCCATCTTAGCTTTGGTTCTTGCAATAATAGCTGATAGATCAAACTTATCAGTTTGGACAAGATTGACACCTTGGGGTTTTAAAGTAATTTTATCAACGGCAAGAAGACCTTTTTTGATATAACCATCAAAATCCATCCCAAAGGATTTTACATAATCTATGATTTTTGAAGGCTCAACTTCTGTTGAAATAAAGAGCACTGGAATATTTTGCTTAAGAGCACCTAAAGTCATGAAAAGTGACAGGACAGTTTTGCCAGCTCCAGCAGTTCCTTTTATGGCATAACATTGCCCAGTTCTTAATCCTCCATCAATCATATAATCTAATTCTTTAATCCCAGTTGAGATATTCATACTTCTCAAATTATTTATTGTTAATCCGATATAAAATGCTATCTTATGTAATATATCTTATGGATGTCTGTCCGTTTCAGTTTTTGTTCAATTATTTTGTGATGGGAGAAAAATAGCACAGAAAGCATTGGAAACAAGAAACTTTGTTAAATATATAAATGTTTTCTGAATTCCTAAGATTAAGTAATTTGAAAGCAAAAAATTATTAACTTAAATATTCTTAATTAACTGTAATGGTTCTAAAACTATCACAAAAACAAGTTGTAAGTCTACTTGTAATAGGTTTTCTTCTTACCCTTGGTTCCGGTACACTCACATTTATCTTTAATCACCCCTATGATTTGTATATTAGATTAACAGATGTAATTTGGCCTCCTGAACGTTTCTTACAGGGTGAAACTATATTGGGGGAAATATATGTATCCTACGCAGTAGATTTAACTTTTGAAATATGGAACCCTTCCAAGAAGACTCTTGTTTATACCACACCAAATAGCAATTTACTTGACCCTCAAATGGAGATAAGGCTGGAAGAAGATTACTATATTTCTTCAGGATATTCTTTTGGGATATTTATTTCCACTCATGAAATCAAACCAGGGATTACTTATAGAATTGGAGCGATAGGAATATATGTTGAAGGTTATAATGCAACTATTCCTCCTGCAGGTACATATACCATTATGACTGGAATAGTTGATAGTATAAGTGGTGAGCCTCCTTCTATTATATCATATCAAACAGTTATTCATCATGAGTACAATGAGAGCATAATAGACTATGAACAAACTCCAGAGAAGTGGGGAGAAATTAATCCATTTTATAGAAAAATTGCGCCAATTATTCTTTGGGCACTTTCGGGTGGGGAAATAGCTGTTATAGTATATATTTACTTGAGAAAAAGGAAGAAAAAAATACCAACTAAACTCTAGTTTTATGTGATACCTTTTTTGATAACTATTTGAAATACTTTCTTGGAGAGATCTATAGAAATACGATGATAATCATTTAACACCGTGGGTGCTCCTATATAAAAGGAATTGCTATGAAAGCAAATTACTGATAAATTGAAGAAGCTTGATCTTGAATTTCGTTTGTATCATTGCAGATGCACCCTGGTTGGCGAGCCTATAGGAAAACCAGAAACATCTATTCTACTCAGTAATTATTGAGTCATAGCACTACACAACAAGCAATAACATATTTA
>JAUWPI010000156.1 GCA_030611665.1 Candidatus Heimdallarchaeota archaeon
TTAATGAGGTTCGTGTTTGGTGAAGTTGATCCTGTCGGAATGGACTATACTTACAGCCGTCCTCTTAGTTTCTATAACATTTGGGATAATAGTTGGATGTCTGTTGGTGCGAAATTTAGCTACCTCGATACTCAATACTTCGAATATTACGGCTTCAGTAATGGACTTAATCTACAATTAGCTGATGATGAAGCAGTGCTTAAAGTTACAGTAGCATTAGATGAAGTAAGTTATTCTGTTGGAGCCCCTGTTGAAGTTACATATACAATTGAAAATACAGGAAATATTGCAGCAGAAAATGTCAAGATTTATCTCTTCCATGGTCGAATGGCTAATAATTGGCAAATTAGAGATGCTGAATTATTCTGGTATGATGACATAGGTTCTGTAGCTGCTGGAGCAACTTTCAGTGATACTGCAGAAGTATTTGCCAATTCATTCCTCGGAATTCATCCTGTTTATGCAATAGCAGAATTTGATACTGATGTTGGTCAAACTGCATCATCTGATGGTATTGTGGATTTCGAAAATGGAATATGGACAGTGTTTGAAGGAGCTGCAGAAGCACATCATCGTGTTTTATCTAATATGGATTGGGCTATGTTGCTACCTGATACACTTAATAGAGAACCAGCATTCCCACAACCAATACTCGCAATTGATGTATCGGTGTTGTTCATCATCCCAGATGATGCTCCTTGGGAATTAGAGATTTCTATTACCATTACAAACATTGGTGAAGAAACTACTCATGTAACCATCTACCAGATATACAATGCAACTTCAATGGATTTATTACATAAAGAATCCACATTAGGCGGCATTTCTAATGGTACAGCTTATGGATTAGGTGTTATCATCTTCACTGGTATAACATTAGCTCCTGGTGAATCAGTTGAGATAACTATGCGATGGTTATTCCTCACAAGCAGCGGATGTTTCATTCCAGGTATTCGTATTGTCTATGATAGTAGATTTGAGAATGAATTGGGTGATAATCCAATGGATGATCCTCCAGAAGAGGCCGTTATGACTGCAATGAATGGTCAAGCCCAAGATAATGAAGATTGGGAAGATTATGGAGAATCAACACAAACAGGTTCTTCTGCAGGCGCTGACGTCTTTACTGGTGGAGATAACACTCGTAGAACAGGTTCATTTGATGCCCTTTATTGGTCATTAGGTGCAATCTTTGTAACTGCAACAGTTTCAACCATGTTAAGAAGAAAACTTAAACATTAATTTTTTCTCTTTTTCTTTTTCTTTTATTTTTAATCTTTCATAATAGCTGGTTTTAAATATTGATTTGTCGCTAGATTCCAAGAGCGGGATACGATGTCTTCTTTAACACTTTCTCCAAATAATTTCATATTTCATCGTTTAACGCTTTACAATTTTAAAATGCATAAGTTCACAGAATTAGAATTGTCTGAACTACCGATTATTGTTATTTCAGGTGCTAATGGTAGTGGAAAAACACAGATACTTGAAGCTCTTATACTTTCTATTGGACATACACCAAGTAGAGTGAGTTTGAGTTCGTATAAAGATCTTGTTGGATCCTTCGAGGATCATTGTACAATTCAACTGTTTTTGAGAAATCCCATAATAAATGATCGAAGATTAATTTCTAGCTCTGATCCTGATATAAGTGCAATTGTAAACAAAGACAGATTTCATTTGGAAATAAGAATCAATAAAGAAGGAGATATGAGAAGAAGTATTGTTGATTCTAAAGGCAAAAAGCAATCTATCGCTCGAAAACAAGTACAGAGATTGATGAAAAGTATTGGTATTTATGATGATACAATGCTCAATTTCACTGAGGAGGGTTACTTAAGTTCATTTGCTGATGGGTCACCACGTAAGAAATTAGAGAGTCTTCTTGCAGCTACTGGATTAAAAGAGATATTTGCAAGTTATTTAACTTCAAAGAGAAGAGTTGATGAAAAGAATAGAGAATTCTCTCCTTTAATATTACAACTTGAAAAAGAAAAAATTTCTTTAAACAAACTGAAAGAAAATTTTGAAAGATTAGAAAAAAAGAGAGAACTTATCACCCGTTTTGAGAATGTTGATAGAGAATTAGTTTGGTTTAAGGCACTCGATAGCAAAGATAAATTACATGAATCTAAAGACGAACTGAAATCCAAGAAGAATGAATTAAATAATCTAAACATACAGATTCAATCTACCAAAGAGAATTATAACGAAACTAGAAAAGAACTTGAGAATCTTGAGAAAGATAATAACAACTTGATTAATAAACGAGATATATTAAGTGATAAAGTGAGTCGATTTGAGGGACAAAAAGAGGAAAAAGGACGAAAAATAAATCAATTCAAGGAAACTCTCAAAAACTTAGATGAGAAACTTACTGAATTCCGAAAAGTAAAAACCAATGGGAATTTGAACGAAAAAATTAGTCTTCAAGATCAACTAAATAGTAATAAGAAACAGCAGAAATATCTAGATGTCAGAATATCAGATATTTCAAAGGAGTTGAGGGAAAAAACTGTAGAAGAGACTGCGATCAAGGAGCGTATCAGTGAACGAGCAAGTCTGTATGGTGACTTAAGTGAGTATGAGAGAAATCTAGTAAAAGATACAATAAAATTCAAAAAAGGTATCAACTCATCTCACTATGCAGATGAAATCATTGGACCAGTTTATGAAGTGATAACAATCTCACCCGATTTTGTAAAGTATTCTGAAGTAATTAAACAAGCTTTAGGTCGAACTTTATTTGGGTTCATTGCTACATCAGAGGAGGCATATCATGCAGCCAAAGAAATTTATGATAATCTCTTCCCGTCATTCAAACCCAATTTTACTGTGGGAAGAGTACTAGAAGAAGAACAAGGCCCTAAACCCGATTATATCACATCTACTGTTATGAAAGAGAAGCCAGATGGAGTGATTGATAATGTTATTAATTTAATAGAAACATCTACTCAAGTTAAACTATTTCTTAAACGATTTGTAAACATTGTTCTAGCAATTCCTGAATTATCTCCAAATCTTCTCACCAATTATGCCAAACAGATTAGAGCAAACATTCTTACAACAGATGGTAAAAGCTACTATCTTACTAGAGAAGCTTTTTCCAGACCACCAAGCAAATATCGTGTGAGATTAAATGTTTCTTTGGATAAATATCTGTCAATAGAAAGAATACGCGAAAATTTACAAGCTCTTTATATTAGCATGGAAGAGCTAGTTGCAGAAGAAAGCCAGTATATTCAGGAAAGAATTCAACTTGAAAATAAGAAAAGAGAGATAGAAAATTATCTTCGTCCATGGGAAATGTCAGGTGATGAAATAGAAAGAAAATACATCAATCTAGAAAGTAGAAAGAATGAAGTTGAACAACAATTAGGAGAAGAGAGTAAAGGATTAGAACAAATTGATGAAAAAATAGAAAGTCATGCTTCTCAATTAATAGTCATGGATAATGAGTTGAAAATCAAAAGAAGTCTTGAACAAAATATGAAAAATGAATTTTCAGAATTATCTCATTCTATCAATGAACTATCATCCAGAAAAAATAGAATTCTCAGACATGTTGAATTGTTGAGTGTAGAGGTAGAAGAAATAGAGAAACAGTACAGTGAATTACTAAGTTTAGCTCAAGAGAAAGGTTTACAACCTGAAGTGATTCGTGAAAATAAAGAAGACATCTTCTCTGATTATAGCAAAATTAAAGGACAGCTTGAACTTCTTGAAATAACCCCTGCAGTCACCGAAGAAACTTTTAAAGAGCAAGAACGTCAAGTTGAGGCGTTAAGAGTAGAAGTAGAGGAAAATCAAAAACATTTAGATAATTTAAAGAAAGATCTGGAAAAACGTTTAGCTGAATGGGAAGGTAGTTTGAAACAAATCGGTTCTCATCTTAATAAAATGCTAAATTTACTTTTAAAAGATGTTTTCGAGAATATATCATTAAGTATAGTAGATTATAAAGATGAAACAAATTCAGGGTTGATAATTGAGGCTGAAACAAAAGGTGATGATAGAAAATATAGACAGTTATCAGGTGGAGAAAAAACGTTAATTGCTCAAGCCATAATTTTGGCACTACATATGATAAACCATTCCCCGATTCATGCTATTGATGAATTCACACAAAAATTAGATAGGAAAAACAAGTCATTAGCTTTTGCAATGGCATTAGCTACATATGAGATAGCTAAAGAGAATAGATCTATTACTCCACAATTTATCTTAATTACTCCTTCGCTAGATGATATTCAACTTTCAGATGAGTTTACACATAAAATATTAATTGAATCTAAGGTGATTGTATGACAGACCAAGAATCTACAGATGAAACTAACAGTTCTGAGACAACTATGATTGAAGAGACAAGTGACTGGTCTGAAATAATCTTTCAAACTCTCTTTGAATTAGAGAAAAAATACTCTAAATCGCTCAGAAAGAAAGAAGTATTGGGTGTGATTGAGTCAGAAACTGATAGGAAGAGAGTAACCGACGCTTATATGTATCTGAATAGTCAAAGGGAGAGCTTAGTGGATTCTGCACTGTATGAGGGTTTCATTAACATGAGTGAGTTGAGGGAATCAAGCTATTTGGAACAGATGTTTCTTTTGGAACAAAGACTGAATAATTTTGGACAATTCGTAGCAAAAGCATGTCAGTCAATATTTTTTACAATGGGAAAACCTACTATAGAATATAGTAATGTAGATTTCGATGCTAAAACGGAATTAATAGTTTCTGAAGATAGGGATGAGATTAAACTCTTCATTCGGAAAAATCAAGATGTACTCAGAGTATTTGAAAGCACTTTATTGAGTTATGGTGATATATTGAATTATGAAAAAGATTTGTTTGAGAAACTTCTGGATAAGAAATTCAAGAAAAAAGAATTAGAAAATTTATTGTCGGTTGTAGAAACCGAAATCTTATCTAAGATGATTAGTGAGAAAAAAATACGCGTGGTTCAACAAGGTGAATATCTTGTATTTTCAAAAAACGGTGATTATGAAGAATTAGAAGGAATATCTAGTAGCGTTCTTCTTTCTCCAAAGAAAAATTAAGAAGTGACATGCAAATGGAAGAGAAATTTCAAAATAACGATGAAGTACTAAACGACAAAACTGAAATTGTCAAACTTCCAGCAGCTATAACAGATGAAGAAAAGAGTGAATTGTTTAAAGAATTAACTACTATATTGTCCAGGAGATGGGTTAAAAACAAGATATTCGTTTTTGGAAGTTCAGAGATTGACCTTCTACTTGCTACAAGATTTGATATCGATACACTTCGTGAGATTATTGAAGAATACAAAAGATTTGTTGAAATTCTTGGGCTGGAAGTGGTGGAATACACTCTTGATGGTGACACATGGTATAGTTTGAAATCTGCGTTTTATGCTCCTTCAGAGTTATTAAAAAGCGAATTCATTGTTCTTGGAACAATAATTGGAATCCTTGAAACCCAAACTGGACCTCTTTTAACGAAAAAAATTAAAGAAAAACTAATTGATACAAACAGAATGAAAGCGTATCAAGTTGATTTATGTTTACGAAAATTAACACAACAAGGCTATATAAAGAGACACCAGAATGTTTTGTCATATAATTATAGAACTCTAGTAGAATATGGAGAAAAAGAAAGGAGAAAAATAGCAGAGGAGTTTCGAAAAATTTGAAAGAAATAGAAACTTTACACTGTTATATCAGATGTGCGTTTTGTAATTCATTGATGATGCTGAAAGAAGCAGCATTAGGAGGTTGGGAGGTTTGTAACGGATGTCAGCTTGTGTTCTGTTCTAAATGTAAAGATGAATATAAATCATTAGAAGTTTGTCCTGGTTCAGTTTATGTCAGTGAGCACAAACCAATATTCGACTTATTACCAATAGAACAAATATTTGATCTCTCTAAGCAGATGCAAAGAAAACCAAAGGAAGGAAAATTTATTCCCAAAATATTTTTTGAAGATGAAAAAACAAAAGTGAACATTATAGAAAACAAAAACAAACAAAAACTAGAAACTGATTTCAGCATTGTAAGATTTAGAGAAGAACAATGGAGAAAATTCGGAACTGTTTTGGTAAAAAGAAAAGATGGAAAATTCCTGACTTGGGGACAAGTTGATTAAAAAGAAAAAAAGGAAAGAATTTATTTGTTTCTTCTTTTGATATAAATAATTGAACCAACAACTAACAGTCCTGTTATGGAAAACCATATTGATATCGGAGCGGTACTAATATCACTTATTTCGATTGATGCTGTGTTTCCAAATGTGTCTATTAGGGTAAAAAGTAATGTTTTCGAACCACCGTTTAAAGATGAAGCATCAACATTATACCATCTAACATAATTAGATTTAGTTATATTAGCATCGAAAACAGTTCCATCAATTTCAAGTGTTGCATTATAATCTCGACACCATTCTAATACATTCATACTAATATTGAACAAACTCCCGATTTTTGAGCCATCTTCAAGGAGTTGATATTGCTCATCATCTTTTTGGAATGATATGTCGCGTATTGATGGAATATCATCTTCTGTGAAATCCCATAAAGGTATCCCAGAATCGTCATCATTTACGTATGCTGGAGTGAGAAGTGATAAATCAACACCCATAGATGCTAGGATTGTAGGGGAGATGTCTTTCTGTTTTATCGGAACATCTCCTAGTGGGTGTTGAACGGACGAATTGCTGAAAAGGAAGGTAGTCTCTGA
>JAUWPI010000071.1 GCA_030611665.1 Candidatus Heimdallarchaeota archaeon
GATAGCGCAAACAAAGCCTCGATGGTGTAGTTCGGCCAATCATTGCGGACTTTCACATGTGAAAGTCCGCGTGACAAAGCAGGAAAATCCGCAGACCCGGGTTCAAATCCCGGTCGAGGCACCAACTTTTTTCAAACAAGGATTTTTGCTAAACAAATAGTTTTGTTATCATATATACTCACTTTTATTAACAACAATTTAGTGTATTTCGTGATTTAAAATGGTTCATTATCGAAGAGCAGAATTTTTTGATGTTGAAAACCTGGTTGATTTTCAAATAAAATTTCTACGTGAAGCTGAGGCGATAGATGAAGAAGTATCATCTGATTTACTTGAAGAATCTCTTACTAAGTATTTTACTGTTCATTTACAGAATGGAGAATTCATAGCTTGGTTTGCTGTAGAAGATGATCTGGTTGTAGCAAGCAGTGGAGTGTCTTTTAGTACTGTACCACCAAGCTTTGGAAATATTTCAGGGGAGGAAGCCTACATAATGAACATGTATACTTTACCAAGGGCACGAAGGAAAGTATAGGAACCACATTACTTGGGAAAATAATGGAAGATATAGCAAAGAAGAAGATTAAGAAAGTAAGATTACTCACAACAGAGATAGGAAAATCATTGTATATCAAAGCAGGATTCAAAGAAAGTGATTCTGAAATGGTATTAAATAGTGAAGAATGACTACAATCACAAAGATGATGTTTTTTTGTCTCCTTGTCTTCTTGGACAAAGTTAGGTTATTTCATTCATAGAAATCATCATATAGAATGGAGTCCTTCTATACTCACTCTTTGTGGATACATCACATATCCTCCTACCCCGTTCACACGACGTTTAGGTAGTGCTTTCGGATCGCTTTTTATTAGAATATTATAAGCAGCATTAACATCAGCATTGATTAAGTACCCAGTAGCAGAGCGAAATAATCCTCTGCGGATTCTTTTTCCTTTGTACCTTCTTCGGTAATATTAACCATCCATTTACTATTTTCGCTTGCTGGTTGCTAAAAGTGGCTATCGCTTCTCCATCTTTATTCTTGTAGTTGGGAGGTTTGGGAATAGCAAAGAAACTATTAGGGTTATTCTTCCACTCCCGTTTTGCTTGAAAATAACTCTTCCAGTTTCGAGAAATAAGTTTGAGTGTTTGTTGGGCAACATGAGAAGGGAGAATGCGATGACACTCTTCCAATTTTAGTTGCTTATCCAAATCATAGTAATAGAGAAGTTTACTTGTTTGATTTAGTGAGGTTTTGATTAGAAAATTCGTTCGATTATAGAGATTCTTAGTTTGATGACAGATTTTGCTCAATGCGGAATGATAGTTGACTTCTATACATTCTACTCGAGGTACCTTTGTCATCTCTAATTTCCATCGAGTTTAGTATAAAAACCCCTGTACTATCTCTCCTAAAGTGTTACAGTTGTTCAGGACCCAATGTTAAAAGACAAGTAAATAAATAAATATACATAAATTTAAAAAATCCAACAAACTGAAACTGTTGACCACTATATTTTTTCCTAAATGCGGGGATTGCCGAGTGGTCAAAGGCGCTGGACTTAGGATCCAGTCTTTAGTAGTTCGGGAGTTCGACTCTCCCTCCCCGCACCATATTCTAAATAATTTCTAGAATATAGTTGACTTTGAAAAAACTCAATTTCTTCACTTTCAATATTGTCCCTCTTTTTTCTTATATAGCTGCACGAGTATTGTAATATGGTCATAATGTCATCATGCAAGCTATTACATGGTAGCTCTTTAGACTTAGGGGTTGTTCTGGTTAAATTCGACCAAAGACTTGGTCCTGTAGTCCTGTCAAATGATTCAACATTGTCAGAAGATCTATTGATGAAACTGGCAATTAAGGGTACATCAACTTTGATGAATGGTCTACTCTATGATATGTCAAACTCAAGACGTTTCCGAGGTCTTCTTCAATTATCTGAAGAATATTTTGTTTATGGTTTTGATATGGTTTTAATAGATGACGAAGATGATAAGGGTGCTTTCGTTCCTGTTCTTTTATTCATAGTTTTTCCTTCAATCTCAGTTCCAATAATAGGATCTAATCTTAGATCTATTGAACAGTTACTATACCAATCCACACAAGCATTTCTCAATCTATCCCATATAAATATGGAATTTGGTTTTAATTTACGTCTATCTCTTCGTGAAAATTTGCTTTAGATTCATACCTTTCTACTTCTGTTTTCCCTCTTTATATTATTCGACATCTATAAATATAACAATTAACTATATGATATTTAGAAACTCAAAAAGATGATTCTATGAGTATAAAAGAACCACAAGAAATACAACAGGAAGAACCAGTGGAAAGTGGGAAAAAGTGGAGTTATTGGGGTATTGGTTTACTTTTCTTTCTTGTTTTCTTTGTAGCTTTAATGTTTATCCTTGAAGCTGCAATGCAACCTGGAGAAAGCTTTACTTCCACATTGATAGCCTATATACTAGGAATTGTAGGTCTAGCCATTTTTGCTGGTTTAATACGTGATAAGTCTAGAGCCCTTATATCTATACCAATATTGCTGATAATTGTATTTGGAACAGGTTACTTGTTTAATAACGTAATTCAAGCACCGGTATACAATCCATTCGCTCCAGTGTCTGAAGGAGTAGATTTGTTCCTTAATACTGCTGAGGGTATGAATGAAACGCTAACAGATATAGGGATTCTTGATGATTTGGACATGGAACAAATTCGTACTTACACTCAATTTGCTTTTGTAATTGATTTAGTAATTTCACTTCCATTGTTCATATTCGGACCACTGGCGTTAACTTGGATGGTGCAAATCTTTACGACACAACCAAAAATATTGACTATATTATCCGCATTATTTGCATTAGTATTTTTCTTCATTGGGTTAATCCTCACTCCAGTTATGCATCTCCTCTTTTCGGGGGTTATGGTAATAACAACTGATATACTGCCTGGTGCCATTTATTTGGGTCAAGGTTTCAGCATTTTCGCCAATTTTGAAAATGCAACACAAGAGGATATGGATGAAGCAATAACCTCCTTTTATTTGGCGTCCGAATACTTCCAGCAAAGTGCTGATAACTTATTAGGTATGCAAAAGTCAGGAATTATTGGGTTGTCGTCAACGATACCGGTACTAGGGACGTTTATAGAAAATATTTACTACGTAGCCTTAGCGGCGTTACACATATCTTCGGGTCTAGGTCCGTTTGCGAATGGTACGTTCCTTATTCTAGAGGGTATGGAAGATGCTATGGCATCTTTTGGTGAAGGTGGTAGTTTCCTTAGCACTAAGGATGGAACTGTAACACAAATTGAAAGTGAAATCAATGATACGCGGTTTGAAGAAGGAATTGACAAGGTAAACGAAGGTTTATTGGTTCTAGGTAATAGTACCGATTACATTGATGATGCTTTAATAGAGCTGAATAAGGTAAATGTTACTGATATTGCAGAAGCAATTAGCGATCTTGAAATTGTAGGCGTACCCCCTGAAATCGCAGAAACAATAATGGCACAAGTTGATATGATTGATTCTTATCTTTCAATCTTCGAAGGAGCAGTAAGAGTAATAGATGCTTTGTTAACTATACCAAGCGGAAGCGATTCAGCTACTTTGACACATTTCTTATACGGAGCTTATAGTTTATTCAAAGCAGGAGATGTAATAGGTACAACAACTACATTTTATAATGAAACAGAAGGAGTTGATACCTCGTCGTATTTTGATGATGCATCTGCAAACTTCAGCATAGTATACAATGAGCTTCTGGATCCAGAAGTACAAGCAATTGCGAATTCAGATACACCAATACTTAACTCAACTGTTGCGTTCTTAACTGACATGGTTGGTTTAACTGTACCACTCTGTTCATTAGGTGGTGATATTGCAACCGTATTCTTTACAATGCAAGATACTATGAGTGTTTTTGATGGTACTAATTATGAGGACATTTCAGACTATTCACCACTGATTAGTTCAATGGATGACTTAAGAACAATAACTGGTGATATGGCTGTTGATGCTTATGCGACAGATACACAAATTAGCGATGTGAGAGCCAAGGCTTCCAATAACACATATGGAGAACTTAGTTCACCTGCTCTTAGTTTTACAGATCAGTTAATTCAATTCAACTTAACCCAGAACGTTTACAATGCTAATAATATTGCAAACTCATTCTACTATATGTTTAGTGGGTTAAATCATCTGAGTTACAGTTTCAATAATATAACCGCAGGGTATGAAGATTTCAATTCTTCATCATGGGCATCAGCACAAACTCACTTCCTCTCAGCAAATGCATCATTACATCTGTCAATAAGTGAATTAACTTTGGCTACCTATTATATGAACCAAACAGAAGCTGGAGGAATGACGCAGCTTTCTGGAACAAGGGATGCTCTACTGGGTATTCGCAATAGTTTATATGATACACTAGATGAAGTAAATCTAATATTGGACATCATAGATGATGGTGATCCGTCTCTTAGAGCAGGCGAATTCCATACAGCTATTACTGATATAATTAGTGCATTTGCGGGTGTCAACATCCAACTTGAAGGTGTGAACGCGCAATAAAAATGCATTATTTTCTCTTTTTTTCCTTTTTTCCGCTTTTAACATCATTTTGTACGTCTAGTTTTCTGTTGCCTAAAGAGAATACCTTTTTTAATAAAACTGAACTATTTTATTAAAGATTTAAAAGAGATATCATTATGAGTTCCACGAATGTTTTTTTAGCATATGACCACAGTAAAAACGAATTTAGTGAGATAAAAGATCAAATTAAATTCCAAAAAATAATGGAATCTGATGCATCTGATGTTAGCTCTCAACTGATGAGCATGGATGTGGACGGCGTCCTAATCTTTAATCGAGACAAAAATGAATGGCACCTGATTTTTAGTAAACATGTTGGCCTTGTTGCTCAAAGAACAGGGAGACGTATAGCTGATAATATTAGTAGAGCAGGTTTTCGGTTAGTAACTGGGGAAAGAATTGGAGCAAAGAGTAGACTTGAACAATTAACTGAAGATAATATAGGAGATCTAAACTTAACTGTTCAAGAAAAATACATTGAAACAGATCTTTCCGGATTTAGAGGTGATTCTAGACAAGATTCTTATCCTAAACAAGTGTTTTCTAGAGTAGAAAAACCCGTTGAAAAACCAGAACCTGAAGCTATTCCAGAACAAAAACTTGGGCCACCCACAGCGTATCCTACAGATATTGAACCTGCAACTGGACCTGTTGTTGAGCCTGAACCCGAACCCGAACCAGAGCTTGAACCTCAAACTCTTATTGTATCTGAGATTGAACCCGTTATCGAAGAACCTGTTATTGTTTCTGAACCTGAACCCATTGTTGAACCTGAGCCCGTTGAAGACGTTGTTGTTGACGAACCCGTTGAAGACGTTGTTGTTGATGAACCCGTTGAAAAAACCTTAGAGGACACAGTTGAAGATGTTGTTACCGAGGTTGTTGAAGATGTTGTCGACGATATTGCGGAAACAATTGCAAAGCGTGTAGCTGAAGAAGTTGGTGACGATACACTCGAAAGCGTGGTTAAGGAAGCAATTGAAGAGAAATCAGAAGAACTTGTTTCAAAAGTTGTCGAAGAAGTTGTCGAAGAAGTTTTAGAAGAAGCAGAAGAAGAAATTGCTGAATCTGCGGAAGACACAGTAGAAACAATAGTTGAAGAGATTGTTGAAGAAATTGTAGAAGAAGTGACAGAAGTTGTCGAAGAAACACTTGAGGACGACCTAGAAGAAATAGTTGAAAAGGTTGTCGAAGAAAATGTTGAAGACATTAGTCAAGAAGCTGCAGAACATCTTGCAGAAGATGTTGTCGAAGAAGTTTTGGAAGAAGAAGTGGAAGACATGGTTGAAGAAGCAGCAGAAGATGCAACTATTGAACTATCTGAAGCAATAGAAAAGTCTCTAGACAAAGATCCAGAAGATTTCGAATAATTAAAATTTTTTTCTTTATTTTTTATTTTATTGTTTTTCAAAAAAGAATTTATACTAAATTGATTTTCGTTAAATGATGTCTAAAACTGTATTAGTTATTCTCGCTGGTGGCTTATCAAGAAGATATCAAAAACAAAATACAGAGTGGCAAGACAAAATTTTATTTTCATTTAATGATGAACCTTTTCTAGTTAATCTTGTAAGAAGAAGCAACCTATTGTATGATGAAGTAGTATTATCAGTAAACTCTGCAATAAGAAAAGAAGAATATTTGACAATACTTCAAAGCTACAATCTTATGGACCAAATTGATTTTATCATTGATGATTCAAATAGTTCCTTTGAAGGAGCTATGCTAGGTGTGGGTTCTGCTTTGCGCTTATTACGAGGTAAATCTGTTCAATTTCTACCTTCTGATAGACCATTTCTTATGCTATCTTTGCTAAAATCAATGAAAATCTGCAATGATGGAGTTAGTATTTTCCAATCGGAGACAGGGATGATAGAACCATTATTAGCTCTTTATGGACCAAAAACATACTTCCCTAAGCAGTTTGAGAAATTATCCTTAACAAGGGCAGATGTTTTGATGAGAACATCTCCAATGTTGAAACTATATGATAGTACTGCTATAATCGAAATAAATAATCTCCCAACTAAGACCTTTGACAATGTTAACATTCAATCAGAACTACGAACATACACGATAGACATTCAAGAATTAGATAAACTTGAAATGCCTTCGCCAAAAACTATTACTCGCTCACTAATAAACATGGAACCAGAATCATTTGATGAATCCTATCTTTATGATTCCATTGAAAAAATGAACGATTTACATAATAATTATTCTGCTTTTCTTTGGTCTAGGCACTTTAGAAAGTCGTCAAAGCTAAAAGAGAAAGATTATGAAGAGTTAGCGAAAAAATCTTTAAAAGCTGAATATTTGTATTGGAAAGATAACAACATGCACTTTTTTGCATTGCATGCTTTACAAGATTTGGTGTATTATTTTCCTGAAGAGGCAAAGGATACTATTTTAAAAGAAGTAAAAGAACTCAAAAAGAAATTAAAGATAGAGCCTAGACCTGTTAATTGAAATTACTAAAAAAAGAATAAGTTTCTCCCTCGTTTTGGAACTATACTTTACCAATCTTAATTGCACAGACTTTGAATTCAGGGATTTTAGCATGTGGATCCAAAGCATCATTGGTTAGAAAGTTAGCGGCTGACTCTTTATAATGGAAGGACATGAAAACAACTCCTTCTTGTATTTTGTCCGTTACGTTTGCAGTAGTCTCAATCTTACCTCTTCTTGATTCGATGTAAATTTTGTCTCCATCCTTGATATTCAAACGTTCTGCATCAACAAGGTTAATTTGGCTTCTCTCAATTGGTCTGCGTTCATGAAGACCTTTGGATCTTCGTGACATCTCTCCTGTGTGAAAATGATATAGGATACGACCAGTAGTTAAGATTAGAGGGTATTCATCATCTGGTAACTCGGCAGGATCTATATAGGAAATTGCATGGAATTTACCCTTACCTCTACTAAATTCACTTTGATGGAGGATTATTGTTCCTGGGTGATTTTTATCTTTGCAAGGCCATTGCAATCCAATTTCCTCTATTCTTGTGTAATCAATCCCCGCATAAATTGGGGAGATTTCAGCAATTTCATCCATAATCTCGCTTGGATCTTGATAATCTGCTTTTATTCCAAATCTGTTTAACAAGATTTGCAGTATGTCCCAATCATCCTTTCTATCACCTATCTGCTCTACCACTTTGCGTACTCTCTGTACTCTTCTTTCAGTGTTTGTGAAAGTACCGTCTTTTTCAGCAAATGTTTTTCCTGGTAGGATTACATCAGCATATTTGGCAGTTTCAGTAATGAAAATATCTTGAACAACGAGGAACTCTACTTTTTCAAGTGCCTTACGTACATGGTTGAGATTTGGATCGCTCAATGCAGGATTCTCCCCCATTATATACATACCACGAACCTTACCTTCATCAGCCGCATGCATCATTTCAACTACAGTTAAGCCAACTTTATCATCCAAGTTAGAAACATTCCATGCTTTTTCAAATTTAGCTTTAGCTTCTGGATCTGTAACTTTCTGATATCCTGGATAAACATTGGGTAATCCACCAAGATCACATGATCCTTGAACATTGTTTTGACCTCGTAATGGATTAACCCCTGCACCAGGACGACCAATATTTCCTGTAATCATAGCCAAATTAGCAAGAGAAAGAACATTATCTGTACCAGTAGTGTGTTGGGTGATTCCCATGGAATATACAATAGAAGCCGTCTTAGCCTTGGCATATAGTCGAGCAGCTTCTTTTACATCATCAACTTTTAAATTAGCTATTTTACACAAAACTTCTAATGAAGTCTCTTCCAATTTTTTCTTAAGTTCTTCAAACCCTTCAGTTCTGCTTCCAATAAATTCCTCATCGTGAAGGTTTTCTTCAAGAATTATTTTCATAAAAGCGTTAATTAGAGCCACATCTGAACCAGGTTTCTGTTGTAGATGGATTTCAGAATAATCAACAAGTTCAATTTTTCTTGGATCAGCGATTATCAATTTAGTTATACCTTTTGTAACAGCTTGTTTAATCTTCATACCTATAATGGGATGAGCTTCAGTAGTATTGCTGCCTATAACGAAAATGACCTCGGCATCATTTGTTAAATCGCTGATACTATTTGTCATAGCGCCAGAACCAAAAGCTCGAGCAAGACCAGTTACTGTTGAAGCGTGACATAAACGAGCGCAATGATCTACATTATTTGTACCAATGGCTGCTCTAGCAAGTTTCTGCATAAGGTAATTTTCTTCATTTGTGCATTTAGCAGAAGCAAGAAAAACTAGAGAATCAGGACCGCTCTCGTCTCGGATAGCTTTCAATTTGTTTTCTATTAAATCAAATGCTTCATCCCAAGAAGCTTTCACAAATTCTCCGTCTTTTTTGATTAAAGGAGAATCTAGTCTATCTGGATGATTAACAAAATCCCACCCATATCGGCCTTTAACACATAGAGCAATGCCATTAACCACATTATTGAAGTTTGAATTAACAGTTACAATTTTCTCTGTTTCAGTATCTACTACAACATCAAAATTACATCCAACACCACAGTAAGCACATACTGTTGTTGCTTGGCGAAGTTCTCCAACCTTTTCAATAGCTAGTACATGATTACTAGTAAGAGCTCCTGCAGGACATAAAGCTACACAGTTACCACAAGCTACACAACCTGCTTCTTCAAAACTGGAGCCAATTTTTGGATGTGGGTAACCATCAAACTTTCCTCTTTCCATTGCTAAAACATTACAAACTTGTAATTCGTCAGCTACTCTCACACAAATACCACATTTGATACAATTTTCATATCTTAAAGTGAAAAATTCATTTTTCTCTGATAGTTCAACTACTTTCTCAGCAATTTCAATGGGTTCTTCATCTACAAGATATTTCTTGGTAAGAATCTCTATTTGGCATCCTTCCGCTGTGCCACAAACTACACAGTCTTCTGTATGTAACTTGGCCATTTTACTGATCAAAGCTTTTCTTGTTTTCTGAACTCTCTCAGAAGTTGTGCTAATGATTGCATTGTGTTTGGCAAGTTCTTTGCAAGATGCAACGATACGAGTTTTTTCTCCAATCTCTTCTTCTACAACACAAACTCTACACTTACCGGCTGGTTCCAATGCTGGATGATAACAAACCGTTGGGATTTTAATGCCATTACTCTCAGCTATGTCTAGATAGGTTTCATCAGTGCGACACTCAACTTCATTACCATCAATTATAATCTTGATATTCTCTACATTTGACATAATTACTCACCAAAATTGGCAGTATAAGATAATGTGTTGACAATAGGCTAAAATAAAAAGTCTTTCGCTCAAGTTTGTTTTGGTTTGAAAATATACAATTGTTTTTTGTGCAAGAATCAACAAACTTTATCTAGAAGATATTCTAAGTAATCACGTCCTTAGAGAACAAAGACTAAATTTAAGGGGTTAAAAATGCTCAAAACGTCGCATAAACTTTTCTTCAAGAGCTCGCAAGAAATGAAGGAGATTGAAGATGAGTCAATTCATCTTGTTGTAACTTCTCCGCCATATCCATTAGTACAGCTTTGGAACGATGTTTTTGCTGAACATAATCCCGCAATTAAGGACGCTTTAGATAAAGAAAATGGAAATCTAGCTTTTGAATTAATGCATCAAGAGTTAGACAAGGTTTGGGATGAAATATATCGGGTTTTGAAACCAAGTGGAATAGTTTGCATCAACATAGGTGACACAACACAAAGCATAGGTGGAGATTTCAAACTCTATCCATCACATTCAAGGATAATCTCCCACTGTTGTAAAATTGGTTTAAGTTGTTTACCCTACATTGTTTGGAGTAAACAAACAAATGCACCAAACAAATTTATGGGTTCAGGAATGTTACCACCAGGAGGATATATAACCTTAGAGCATGAGTATATATTGATTTTTAGAAAAGGAGGGAAAAGGGAATTTAAAACAGATAAAGAAAAGCGCGAAAGATTTCTTAGTCCCTATTTTTGGGAGGAAAGAAACAGCTGGTTTTCAGATATCTGGGATTTGCGTGGGGTACATCAATCTCTGCAAAGCGAAAAATTAAGAAAAAGAAGCGCGGCCTATCCTTTTGAATTAGCTTATAGACTAATCAATATGTTTTCATTAAAGGGTGATATAGTTTTAGATCCCTTCTTAGGTACAGGTACCACAATTCTAGCAGCTATGGCTTCGGCAAGGAATAGCGTAGGTGTAGAAATAGAAGAGAACTTTAGAGATGTTATACAAGAAGGAATCAATGAAATCGTTGAATATGCTAATGAATACAATAAAGAAAGAATTCAAAGACATAGGGAATTTATTTCAGAACGAATTGAGAAAAATGGAAAGACGAAGCATACAAATGAACACTATGGTTTTCCAGTTATTACTAAGCAGGAACCCAAACTTAAACTGGACATATTAAAGTGCATAGAGCAAATTGAAGAAAACTGTTTTGAAGTTGAATATACCGATTAATCCCCAAATTTATTAAACGTGTTTTTCCTTATCTTCATAGCCAAAGAAGTGTTTAATGTGTCTATAAAATCAAGAGTTGCAATAATTATACCAGAACCAGATATAGCTGCAAATACAATTTGGAGTGAGATTAAGAACCATTCTTACTTCAAAGAAACTGATCAACGGTTTGATGGTAATGTTGTTTATCAGCATAACGCCCACCCAAACGACATCAAAATTATTCATTCAAAGAAAGATGGTGTAGCAAGCAATCACCTTGATTTAGAAATTGAAGCAGAACTATACATTTTTGCCAGCAGACATAGATCAGCTTCAGGAACACCTGCTTTGCTAATTCATCCAACAGGTAATTGGAACCAAATAACGCTCGAAGGTAGAGAGAAAGAGCTCTCTTATACTTCAGCAACAGCTTTGAAATTTGGCTTACAAAATCTAATCACAAAACAAGAAGAATTTGATTTAGAAGAATTCAAGGTTGATATGGAAGTCACTCACCATGGTCCAACTGAACTAAAAACACCTCTGATTTTCATGGAATTGGGAAGTAGTGAAGAGTACTGGAAACATACTAAAGCAGCCTTAGCAGTAGGACAAGCAATAATAGAAACAGCAGAGGATTTTGTACAAAGAGGTAAGTTTCAAGGTGAGAGTTTTGTTGGTTTTGGAGGGAATCATTATGCTTACAGATTCCGTAAACACGTTCTTCTAGATGAGAAAACACACATAAGTCACATAGCTGCGAAGCATACTTTGGATAATTTAACAGAAGAAATTATCATGGAAGCTTTCGAAAAGACCATTGAGAAACCTAAAGGAGCTCTAATAGATAAAAAAGGAGCAAGATCTGAACAAAGAAAGAACATTATTGATATTGTAGAGGGAAACGGAAAGGAATGTATACAGATTTAATTTTAGCTTGGAAATTAGATGCTAAAACTCATAGAATAAATAATGGAATTTTGTGGCTCTTTTATACGCTTTTTTGGATAAGCTAATGATTCTATGAATAGCGAGGGTCCAATAATCATAATTACAGGAGCATCTTCTGGGATTGGAAGAGCAGTGGCTTTGAAACTTGCAGAAAGTAAACCAAAGATTGTCATTGTGGCCAGAAGACAGAAAGAGCTGATGAAAACAGCTCATGCGATAAAACGAAAAGGGGCAAAAGTTCTACCAATCATTGGAGATGTTAGAAACAGAGAAGATCGCGAGAGAGTAGTAAATCTTACGATGAAAGCGTTCGGACAAATTGACGTGCTAATTAACAATGCTGGATTGGGAAAAGCCAATTTATTCATTGACCAACCAGATGAGGAAATTGACGAGTTAATAGAGACGAATATTTTGGCACTAATTAAACTAACACATGAAGTGTTACCTATAGTGAAAGACCAAGGTGAGGGGCATATAATCAATCTATCCTCAACAGTAGCTCTCCTACCACCATATCCGTTTGCAGTATATAGTGCGACTAAAGCAGCAGTAAAAACATTTAGTGATTGTATCAGGGAAGAAGTAAAAGAGTACGGGATAAAAATATCAACTGTATATCCTGGACCATACGATACAAATTTTGGTAACGTAGCCGGTTACGGGAAATCAGGATTCCAAGGGTATGATGTGGTAAAACTAGCTGAACAAATAGCAAAGCTCGTGAGTAATCCCCAAGATGATTTGATTAAACCATGGTTTTTCGTACCTCTTGTATGGGTGACAAAATTCTCTAAGCGATTAAAAAGAAAAATTATTTCAGGTATAGCTGAGGAAATAATAAAAGCTAAAAGAGAAACAGACCAAACAATAAAGTTTGAAGAGAAAAAGCAAGTGGAAACTGAGATATTAGCTAGATAGATCTATTTTACCTAGCTTTTGTAATAGTTTGATACTGGTTTTTACTCCCTTCTCAAACCATTCTACCATCATATTTTCGTTTGGTGCATGATTAGCTTCGTCTGGTTGAGCATACGGAATTATGTAAATAGGTTTTTCAGTAACTTTATACAAAGAATATAAAGGCAAACTTCCCCCTGCAAGTGGAAGTTTTACAGGTTCCTGTTCAAATCCTTCCTTAATTGCCTCAGCTAGTATGTCTGTCCAAGGTAGTTCTAAGGGAGTAAACAAAGGGTGAAAACTGGCTCCAAAACTAATTTTGCATCTATCAAGAACTTGAGCCATCCTTTCAGATTGACTCCTTAACTTATCTAGATGCGCAAGAATCAGAGTTTCTATTTTTTCTGGTGTTTGGTTAGGCACCATCCTAACATCCATCTCAACAACTGCTTCACTGGGGATAATGGTTTTAGCGTTCTCTCTAATCTCTCCAGATTTGAATCCTCGAATATTGAGGGTAGGTCTAAACATCACTTTATGGGTTAAAGGTTGATCCTGTTCTTCACCAAAATAGGATATGCCTAATTGCTTCTTGTATGTTTCAGGATCACGATTAAGCTCTTTTGCTGCTTTTAATGCAGCTTCAGTAGGTACAAAAACATCATCATAAAATCCTTCGATTAAACATTTACCATTTTCATCTTTCATGGATTGTAGAATAGCAAGTAAATCCCAAGTAGGATTGGGTTGAATACCACCAAAGTTTCCACTATGAACATCACTATCAGCAGATTGCAATTCAATTCTTACAGTCTGTATGCCCCTTGCTCCGAATTCGAGTGTAGGTTTCCAAGAAGGATCTGCTGGACCATCAGAAACAATAATCAAGTCGACATCTTCAAAAAATTTCCTTCTCGCGTTCATTGCTTCTTCGAGATGGAAAGAGCCTAACTCTTCTTCTCCATCGAAAATAAATTTTACAGCTAATCCAAGCTCATTAACTTCATGTAGGCATTTAATTGCACAATAATGAGCGTAGAACTGCCCCTTATTGTCACCAACTCCACGGGCATATATCCGTCCCTCACGTATTTCAGGTTCAAAAGGCGGTGAGTTCCACTTATCTAGAGGTTCAGGGGGTTGAACATCATAATGACCGTAGAAAAGTATGGTAGGCGTATCTTTCTGTTGTATCTGGGGTTTCCATTCTGCAAGAACGACAGGATTGCCCTTTGTTTGAATTATCTCAACATAATTCGCATTTTGGTTTAGTATCTTTTTTAACCATTTAGCTGCTACTTCCACATCTTCATTGTTCTTTGTTATGCTGGGAATTCGAAGTAGCTCAAATAACTCGTCATAAAAATTTTGCTTATTAGCGTGAAAAACTTCAATTGGTTTCATGTATTACCAAAGGTGATTTAGTCTTATAATATAAAAATTAATGCGAGTAAAAAGTGTAGGTTATTACTATAGACCCAAACATTTCTTCAATTCTTCTCTCATTTCTGGAAAATTAAGAGTGGTATCTATACGCACATATTCCTCAATTACTATAGCAGGTGATTAAATACGAGTGTTTTGGCACTCCTTTTTTTTTATTGATAAAAAAGAAATAAAAAGTAAAAAAAGGATGGAACTATTGTCCCATTAAGGCATTAAGAACGGCCATGACAGTACAAAGTCTATTCTCAGCTTCATCAAAGACAACACTATTTTCGCTTTCAAAGATTTCTTCAGTTGCTTCCTTATGTTTGTATGGTAGACAATGCATGAAGATAAAGTCTGGTTTAGCGTTGGCACAAAGTTCATCTGAAACGACATAGTCCTTGAAAGCTGCTAGCTTTTCTTTCTCTTGTTCTTCTTCACCCATTGAAATGAAGGTGTCAGTTACTACTACATCTGCATCCTTTACTGCAAACTCTGCATCATTTGTTATGACAATCTTTGCACCTGTGTCATCTGCAAAACCCATAGCTAATTCAACAACATCGTTTGGAGGTTCATATCCCTTTGGTGTAGCTACTGACATATCTATCCCCATCTTTGCACAACCAATAAGTAAAGAGTTACAAACATTATTTCCATCTCCTGACCATGCTAGTTTCAATCCAGCTAACCTATCCTTGTGTTCTTCAATAGTTAATAAATCAGCAAGGATCTGTAATGGATGATATTTGTCTGAAAGAGCATTGATAACAGGAACGGTAGAATATTTTGCTAGTTCCTTAACATCTTCGTGGGCATAAACTCTTGCTAATACACCATCAAGCATTCTTGAAAGCACACGAGCTGTGTCCTTAATAGTTTCTCCAGCACCTAATTGGATGTCTGAAGAG
>JAUWPI010000085.1 GCA_030611665.1 Candidatus Heimdallarchaeota archaeon
GCTGAAGAAGTAGAACCAGTTGCTGAAGAAGTAGAACCAGTTGCTGAAGAAGTAGAACCAGTTACTGAAGAAGTAGAACCAGTTACTGAAGAAGTAGAACCAGTTACTGAAGAAGTAGAACCAGTTACTGAAGAAACAGAAATTGTTCAAGAACAGATTAAAAGATCTAGAGAGCTTGAAGAAGTTACTATTGGTTTAGCCAAAGCAGTATCTGGAGAAGATATAGAAGAGATTGTCTCTGACAAAAATTTGGAAGAGATTAAAGAAATAATTGAACAAGAAAAAATCCCGTTACCTTCTGAAGAAAAAGAAATAGCTCTTGAAAAACTATTAGCTCAACCTACAGAATCTACAGTAGAATCCTCTGAGACGAAATCTGAAATGGAATCAGAGGTTGGGAAACTGAAAATAGAGAGAGAGATTGAAGAAGCTGAAGTAATAGCAACCGAAGAGCTCATTGAAAAACCAGAAATTATAGAAGAACTTAGTACTGAAATTGAAACAATAGATTCTTCTACTCCAATTGTCACTGAACCAGTAATTGATGAAGATGTTTTAATTAAACCAGAAAATATTCCAGAGGACATTCATAAATTTGTATTTGTTGGGGAAGCATCAGGTGTTCCTATTACAGAAGAAGAAATTCCACATGTAGAAGTGAAGGGTGATGCCTTAAAAACCCATGACATCTCATTGGTGAAAGAAATTGCAAAGATTGAAGAAGAGATTGCCACGAAGAAAATTTTTGAACCAGAAGTAGTTGCTGAACCAGAAGTAGTTGATGAACCAGAAGTAGTTGCTGAACCAGAAGTAGTTGCTGAACCAGAACAAGAAATTGATTCTGAGCTTCAAGCTAAGATGAAAAGAAGGGATGAGATTATCCAACAGATGCTCCAAGAAACAAAGAAAAGGGAAAAGGAGGATCTAATTATAAGAGGTTTAGGTGAAACTGAAGGAAGAAAGTATTCAGCTGTGGTTTTTGGTCAAGAATCAAATAGAAACCTCAAAAAATGGAAGAAAATAAAGAAACAGCAACAAAGAGAAGATAAAAAGAAGAAAAAGAAAAAGAAATGAGTAATTTCCATAAGCTATTTAATAGAGAGAGATATTGATTGTTATATAAGACTCAAGAAATAAAAGATAACTACTCACATAAGCAAGTGAGGTGTGAAACATGAGTGAGTTCGATTTACCTTGGAATATGTTTGTAGGTTTTAGCCTCTTTACACTGGATGAGGACATGATTTTCGACAAAGTAATCAACCAAAAAACCTCTTTTTCAACAGTTTTTCAAGTTATTGACACAAGTGCAAAAACAAGAGAAGAATTAAGAAGATCACAATCTATAACACTCAAAAACGAGATATTTAGAGTTGACTATCAACTTTTCTTTAATATAATACTAAGCAGCATGTTTCTACCAGATATTGAAGATAAAGTAGCAGAGAAGATTATTGAAATTATCAAGAATAAGCTTATTGATCAGCTGCAAGATTATGGTGCTATTGATAAAATGGAACCCAAATCACAGACAGCTTTGATTAAACGGTTAGGTAGCCTAATTTCCGAAAGAGCATCAAGCCAAATCAAATACGATTATTATCCGACTAAAAAACCTCAACAATTTGAAGCAGAGGTTGTTGAGAAAACCGTAGAAGAAGGACAAAAATATTCACAGTCACCAACAACGTCTAGTTCAGCCCAAACAGTACAACCATCAGCATCCACAGATGTTGGAGGTCTCTTAGAATTCATTGGGCAAAAATCGGGAAAAAATTCAGAAATAGTCAAGGATTCCAGTAAAGTAGAACTAACACAACAGCTATTAGAGGAAACAAAAAGAGATTCAGTTGAGAGGGTTTTGTCCTCTATAGTAAAAGGATTATCGACGAAAACTGGTGTGTGTTTTGTTTATACAGGTGAGAAAGGATTATTAGAAACCATCACATTTGGTATGTCTGAAAAGCATGCAGAATTTGTCTTAGGTATTCTTTCAAAATATCCGGAAATTGTAAAACAAACTTTGGAAACAGAATCCGAGGAAAAAACTATAGATGCAGGAGATGGAGTAGTTATTTTAGAGGGGTCTGATAAGGGAATTCTTGTAAGCATAACAAAAAACAGAGAAGAAATACCTATCATAACCAAAAGAATGAAACTAGTTAATGTTATGATATCTGAGTTTCTAATATCCACATTCTAAAAAACTGATGGTGAGTATAATCGATTTTACAAACAAAGTTGAACACATTATATTTTCAAAAAACATCAGTACAGACATTAAGAATACATCAAATCTTTTCACATATATTATTCAAGAACTGAAAGAAAAATATCCTGATATTAGAATACAAGAAAATAAAACAATAGTATTCATTACAAAAATACAACTACGGAAATTTTTAGTTGAGATTCAAGATTCTGAGAAAGGAAACTTACTAAAACTTGACTTTACTTCGAAGAATTCGATATTGAAACAATTCTTTAACTCAGTATCAAACAAGCGACTGTTTGGAGTTAGAATGAGTTCAGTGACCATTTTAGTGGCATTGTTAAGTGCATTAAGTGTATTAATAACAATATTATGGCAAAATGCTCTAGCATTGCTAATAGTTGGAATATCTTCAGTAGTTTTAGCTGTTCTAGCTGTGGTATTTTACAATCCATTAACTAAAATATTATCATATACACAGTCTAAAAGGCTCAAAATAATACATGATATTGCAAATAGAATTGAGAAGTTAATTTATGATTATCCAAATCAGGAAACATCTTTAAAGAAATGTTGGAACTGCTTTAATGAAGTACGTCTAGAACAGGATGTGTGTGAGAATTGTAAAAAAAGTTTGGTTGATAGACATTAAATATTCTATAATCCATCAAGAAGCAAAGTATTGTCTACTACTACATTCTGTACATGTCTTAGTTTTCTAGATAATTCATCAACATCTTTTTGTTTCTTAACTATCCCCACCAAGTAATTATCCTTCTGACAATTTTCTAGGACTACATAACCAATTCCAGTATCAAGTACTTTCAATTCGTCATCAGAACCAAGAAGGTCATTAATAACAGGTGGGTATTTTCTAAATATAGCTAAAATTTGTTTTACAACATCTCTCTTTAAAGGTCCTCTAACAATTGCCTTTGGTTCTTTACTCTCAGGATGTGGAACTAAAGCTGCTGCTGAGAGTGAGTCCAAAATCAGAAGCAATGCTATCTAATAAAGCATCTATAGTAACTTTAATAGCTTCAAAAACAGATTCTTTAGATGAAGTTTGATCCAGAAAATCCTTAAGATATTGTCCACTCTTTAGTTTGCGTTTTGAGATGTTTAAAGCCTCGTAAGCAATTTCTTCCAGCTCTACGAACATATCTTTCTTCGCAATTTTTCTCTTTCTAGATGAGATCTTTATTGATGGTGATTCCGAATTACTAGAATTCTTACTCATTACATATCCTCACATTCCTTTTAACGATAAAATCTAAAAATATTTCTTTGGTTCCGTTGACTAATTTTTCAATTATTCACATTCA
Source organism: Candidatus Heimdallarchaeota archaeon (assembly GCA_030611665.1). GTDB lineage: Archaea > Asgardarchaeota > Heimdallarchaeia > Heimdallarchaeales > Heimdallarchaeaceae > UBA460. The sequence continues at coordinate 3,538 of JAUWPI010000085.1, forward strand.
AAAATTGTCCAATAAGCTTATTAGCAAAGAATTGCATAATTTAAGACAGAGGTCTTATGCTATTTCCAGAGATTGATATTAGCCCCCTAGTGGCAATAATAATATATGATACTAAAGGAGCTAATATCTTTACTATTGATAAAATGAAGAGCGAAATAGAGAGGATAGAAGTCAATAGATACTTTGTTCATCCAATTGAGTTTTATCAATGGGTTAGAAGATATAGTGAGATTACTATTTTCAGAGGAAGATTCAGAGCAACTTATGTTACCTTCGTTGATTTAACAATTCTATTTGTTTCTCGTGTAGAAAATTTTTCTTCAGAACTTCGTCCTCTAATTGGAAATTATATTGAAGTGCTAGGTAATACTCTTCTAGACTCTCTTAATGCAGAAAATCCAACAGATTTAGTAGAAATCACCTGTAAAAGCATAATTGAAGAAGGTCCCTCGTCTATACGTAACAAAGTAGAAAGTATTTTTGATAGGTTTGGAATTGAAAAACCGAGAGTTGTACATGCTCCAGCAGTAAGATATCCTATTATGAACATTACTGAATCAAAAGTTGAAACATTTGAAAAAATAAAACCGTTTGAATCGGTTCCTATGATACCAGTTGCTGAAATGACACAAGAAATCTTGGCTGAAGCAAATAAAAGAGCAATAACGTCTCTGTTATTTTCCTCAATAAGAAGCTGCGATTCACCTTCCGCTGCAGCATATATCTTTCCAAAAGAACATGGTTCAATGGGGCAGCTTTATGCAGGAAATCTTGAGGAAAAGAAAATCATCTATGTTCTAGAAACTTTAACCAAATATCCCAGAGTAATATATGAGATGATACAGTCAAAAGAAGAGATTAAATTCCTTAATGCAGGGGTTGTACAAATTATAGTTGAAAGTTGTTTAGAAGGCAAAATCTTAGTTGGAATGACTACAAACGTGAATGATGTTATGAATGTTGCATATAAATTCAAAATAATCAAGCACATTCTCGATACCATGGGTTTCTAACTATCCCCTATTTTACTTTGTTAAATTCATACCAAATCAGAAAAGTTTTAGAGATTCAGATAGAATTATCAATTAATGGATGAAGGAAAACTAGAACTTCCACTCTTAAAAGAACTTCTTAGACTAAGTGGGAGTAAAAACAAAGGTATAGTGCTATCTGGAAAGATTGGATCTGATGTGGCAATTATTGATGTTGAATTAGCAAAAGATGTAGCAAATGAATTCTATAATGAAAACTCGGATGTATATCTCGTAGAAAAATCTGATCCAATAACTTTTCCTACTTCAGAACCAGGAAAACATGTTGTAATTGTTAATTCCAATGACATCGCATGTTCTGGTGCATTGCCCTATGGTTTTCTATCAACAATAATTGCTCCCAAATCAATAAACTATGAAAAAATTCATGAAATCCAGAAACAGATGCATGAGCAATGCAAAAAACAGAATATAGCAATTCTTGGGGGACACACTGAGATTTCATCATCAGTTAATTCTATCTTATTATCTGGTCATATGTTTGGATTTGTACCAAAAGCATATCTCATCCCAAATAATTTGTCACTAGATGAGAAGATTATGGTAATAGGATATACAGGTGCAGAGGGAACTGGAATCATTATAAAAGAAGCAGGAAAAAGGATAAACAGAATACTGAATAAGGATGAAATTAAGGAGGGGAGAAGAATAGGTTCCAATATCAACATTACCAAATTAGCACTAGAACTAAACAAGAAATTCAAACCGTCCTTAATTCATGATGCTACTGAAGGTGGCGTACACGGAGCTTTGTCAGAAATTGTTGCATTTACAGATGTTGGAATTCGATTAGAAGATAATCCACCAATATCACCAGTAACACAAAAACTAGCAGAGAGACTGAATTTTAACCCTTGTTGTCTAATTTCATCAGGTGCTATAATCTTATCTACTAATAACGAGAAAGCCCTAAAGATCGTTGAATATTGCAATTTGAACAACATTCCTTGCAAAATCATAGGAATTGTTATCAAAAGTAAGGGTAACGTTATTCTTGACGATATAACCATTGATAAACCAAAAGGAGACGACATCATAAAAGCTTTAGAAGAATTGGAGAAAATTGACGATGGTTGAACATACTGGGAATAAATCTAATAGCAACTTTAGCACAGATATATGGGGAGCAGAGGCAATTCTTAGTAAAAGTGAATGGTTGGGTTATAGTGCAATTAATAAAGTCAGAGTTCCTAAAAAATATCGTTTAGCTCCTCTTGATTTAGAGTTGAGAAAAAACAGAACTACAACTGAATCAAAATTGTTAGTAGCTGCAAAGAAAAATGGAGTGATTACACCTTATATATTTGAGATTGACATAGTCAATACGACAATAGTGATGGAGTATATTGAAGGGAAACTAGTCAAAAGCATTCTAAATAGTGAATTAGAATTGCAAAAAAAACTCAATATTGTGAAAGAAATAGGTAAACAAGTTGGGAAACTGCATAATAATGACATAATTCATGGTGATCTAACGACAAGTAATATTCTAGAACGTGATACTAAATTCGTTTTCATCGATTTTGGGCTTGGTAAGTTTTCAAGTGCGATAGAAGATAAAGCAGTGGACATTTTGCTAATCAAGAAGTGTTTCATAAGTACTCACACTGAATATAACAGAAAGCTTTTCTTAGCTTTTCAAGAAGGGTACAAAAAGTCGGTGAGCGATTTCAAAACCATTTTTAAAAGAGCTGTGAAAGTTGAAGCAAGAGGCAGGCATCTGAACGAAGAACAGCTTGTTAGTGATTATCGTTTCTAGTTAACGGAGAAACAGATTGCATGTCTTGTATCATTTTCCAAGCCCTTTTTGCATATAACTCTTGTTGATTCCAATTTCCTTCGATTTTACCGATTGTACTTAATCTACCTAGTTTCTTCCTTACCTTTGGAAAAATTGGCTGATAAATAGAGTCTTCTAATGCTGTTCCAGGTAATGGCATAAAAACGTGAGCTCGAATTGTTGCTTGTTTTTGAATTAAATCCTCGATGACATGAATTGTTTGTTCTTCATCATCTTCTGTTGCGCCTGGTAACCCAATTATTATATCTACCATTGGTGTATATCCTGATGCAAGTAAAATATCTATGGCAGAAACAGCTTCTTCCACTGTATGTCCTCTTCTAATTTCCCTTAATACCTTGTTGCTACCTGATTGGAGTCCAATTGAAATTCGTCTGTTTGCAATAAGAGGTTTAATCTTTGTTACAAGTTCTTCAGAAACAGTTTCAGGTCTTACTTCTCCCGGAAATGTTCCATAGAAGATGTTTCTTACTCCCTTTATAGATCGTAGACTTTCTAGAAGATACATAATGCCTTCTTGGTTTACTATTCTTGCGCTTTTTGACATGTAACCAAAAGAATTGGGTGTGATAAAACGAATATCATTCAATTTTTCTGTTACCATCCATTTTACCATGTCAATAAGTATTTCAGGGGATCTATGACGGATTCTATGTTTAAACAGCATTGGAACTTGACAAAAAGTGCAACCAAATGCGCAACCTCTTGTAATTTCAAGTGGAGGATATAGTTTTCGTTTTTTTGATAGAAAAGGGTAATCATCCAAATTTATAGGAGATGGTCTAGATGTAGAAGATAAAGAAGTTCCATTTTCCAAGAAAGCGATTCCAGGGGTTTTGTAGATATCCTCTTTCTCTAATAAACTTTTCAGAAAGAAGGGAAGGGAATATTCTGCCTCACCTATAAAAGAGAAGTCAAAACCAAATTTCAATGATGTAAGAGGATCACCCGTGGGATGACTTCCTCCACAGATGAAAGTCACTCTATGTATTTCATCAGTTGAAAGTGACGAATAGAACATTTTCATCTTTGCATAAATTTCTTCTAGTTGACTTGTTCGGAAAGAGTAAGCTATTATTAATCTAACATATTTCTTTAAGAGAGATTTAATATCATTACATGATAGATCTTCAGTAATTATCTGATCAAGGTTCTCTAAATTCGCATCTTCATCGATAGTCGCTATAAGTGAAGCTAAACTATAAAAGTTCTTTTTTCGGATATCAAACACAATTGCGATTGAATTAGTGGACATAACTATCTCCAATTAACTACTACATCATCTGGTCTAAAATGTTGATCAACAAGAGTATCGCTTAACTTTGTTCTGTTACCAGAATTATACATAATAAGACCTAACCAAGCTATCATAACACCATTATCTATTGCTAGATTTGCATCTAGTCCTGTAAACTTGACACCATTCCCATGGGAAGATGACATTTCTGCTAGCATTTCTGTTAATCTTTTGTTAGAAGCAACTCCACCACAAGCAAGAACTTCAGATTTTTTAGTGTGAGCTAAGGCTCTCTCTGTTACTTCTACTAACATCGCAAATACAGTCTCTTGCAAACTAAAAGCTAAATCTGTAAGTTTATACTTGTTGCTCCGCAGAAGCTTCGTAACGTGGGTTAAAATCCCTGAGAATGAAACATCCATACCTTTAATTACATAAGGAATAGGTATATATTCTGTTCCTTTTTCTGCTTCTAGTTCTATCACTCGACCCATTGGCATCTCTTTATCACTTAAACCTGCATTTCTCCCGAAAACATCTAAACAGTTACCTACTGGAATATCCAATGTCTCTCCAAAAACTCGATATCTTCCTTGAGAGTATGCGATAACTTGAGTGTTCCCCCCAGATACATAGAGCACAACAGGATCATCCAAATCTCCTACCAATCGTCCTATTTCTATATGTGCTATGGGATGATTTACTGCAATTAATGGCTTCCCTGTAGTCAAAGCAAGCGTTCTTGAAGCAACTGCTCCTACTCTTAAACATGGACCTAAACCAGGTCCTTTAGTAAAAGAAATCAAATCAACATCTTTGGGTTTAAGGTTTGCTTCCAAGTATGCATCTCTTATTGCTTCTGCAATATAAGAAGAATGAAATTCAGATGCTTCTCTTGGATGGATTCCACTTCCGTGGGGTGGTTTGTAGGTTCTTCTAACATTAGCTAATATATCACCTGTATCAGTTATTATACCTATTCCCAACTTATCTGCAGAGCTTTCAATTCCGATAGAGATCATCTGATGAAAAACGCAAGTATCCATCTTTTAAAAACCTATTTTTCAAAACTTTTTAGATACATTTAATACTCTTAACTAGTAGAGTTTTGTTAATGCCAGAAATTTTACAGATTATTTTTCCATGGGATAAGGACGATATCATAAGCAAAAAAAGGAATCATGAATTAGGAGAGTTTGTTTCTATCTTATTTGTATTCATTTATTACCTTCTATACATGTTTGGTATATCTGGAGGAGTTTATCCTTACCTAAAATCTGCAGACATCCAGTTCTTGGAAAAAATTAGCGATGGAGTTAATACTTTAGGTTACATTGCAAATAGATGGTGGTTGATTTTTGTACTTTTTTTTGTATTTCTGCTTGTTACAATTCTAATAACATTTTTATTAACTCGTACTAGATTCACTAAACTACGGGCATACAATGAGTATCTAAAGACAGACATGAATAATTTAGGAAAACTAGACAAAATTCAAATCATTTCTTTAGATATAGGTATTATAGTTCTTTTTTCAGTTCTTGTTTTTGTTATAATTGAACTAATTACAATGGCAATTACGACAATAATTTTGTCCTTCTTTATTTCTAGTCTTATTACTAATTATGATACTCAATCCTTTGGTTTAGCTTATCTTATATTCTTGATTGTTCATATCATTGTGTTTCCTCTCCTAGTCTTTTTGTATACTTTTCAATCAAAAAGAAGATTAAAGGTAGCATCAGAAACAGATATTAGCAAATTCTTAAAAGCAGATGGAGAAGTAGACATGGAAAAATGGAAGGCAAAAACATGGGGGAAGAAGCCTTATAGTTATAATTGGGAAAGCGATGATTATGTTCCTATTACTTGTTTTTCCTGTGGGTCTATTATTTCCAGTAATTTCTCCGAGTGCCCTATATGTAATGCTGATCTATTAAAGGAAATTGAAGAGATAGACGCAGAATATGTTGCAGAAGATATTGAAGAAGACACAGAAAGAGTAGAAGATAAAAACAGTCAGGATAAAATTACTAAAGTCAATGATGAAATGCAGGAAAAAAATGATTTGAAATCAAACGATTAACCTTTCTAACCTGATCGAGCTAGTAAAATAGTTAAAACTATGAAGCCGATAACCATAAGTAACATGAAGGAAGTCATGGATGCATTTTTCCTTTTTGCTTTTTTCAAGCATTTTGGACACAAGGTTAGTTTCTCTTCTTCTGTTTTTTTTGGCATGAACATTGAAGAAATAGCATTAGTATGCCAGTAAGTCTCTGCACAATCATGACAAATGTCATTTCCACAACTATTGCATTCTTTGAAAGATTCTGTGGATTTATGCGTATAACAGTATTTTGTCATTCAAATCACATTTAGAGCCTCAGACAAAAGTCGATCATCATTCTTCAGATCGTTGCAACTACATCATTGGCTATGTAATTTATTCAAACGGGTTTTAAAGAATTACGATTTAGTTGAAACCATAGAAACGATTTTATCTACAACAATTTTTCGTACAGTATCTAGTGGATTTAAATCCCTGCTTGTCTCAACAACGGGTAACTTTCGAATTCGTGTTTCATTAACGATGTGATCGTGTATTTTTCTTATATCATTAAAATGGCTGATTAAATCATCTTTTTCTTTTGTGTACTGTGAACTTAGATTCTCCTTATGTAACAGAGGATCGGGAATTGAAATTGTCATGTATAATACGTTTGGTTGTGAGAGGATATTTTCATCAAACAGAGCAGGTAGAAGATGTTCTCCTTCAATTATGATAGACACAGATTCAGTGGCAGCTCTTGAAAGAACGGCCTCTACACCTAGATTAACATATTTGGAATGGTTTTCAAAACCTAGTAGCACCTCCTCAAATCTACTGCTATAAATTGGTCGCAGAGTTTCATATGCACTATAAGAGGGGGAATGCAATTCCGGCATAACATCAACGGACAATATCTTCCGTAAAATGTCTCTCACAACATCGGTTCCTATAACATGTTGAATACTCAGGTCACCAGCAATTTTCTGTGACAGAGTGCTTTTTCCAACGCCTATTGCGCCAGCCATGAGAATCCACAAAGGCATAGTTGATGCTTTCCACTTTTCAACAAGCATATAGTTATCCGCGCATTCTTTATAATAACTGGATTTTAGAATGTCAAAAACAATATCGTCAAGTTTATCTTTTTCAATGGTTGTTTCTTTAAGTCTAGCAATCTCATTATACACTTGAATAGATATTTCATATCCAGCTGAAGAAGGAATCCCTAACAATCTAAGCTTTTTTGCTAATATTCCTCGAGAAAATAACCGTTTGTCTCGATCTTGAATGAATATTTGAGATTCTGTTTCCATAAACTTGTTCCTTCTATTTTCTTAATTCAGCGCTGATTAAAATACTACTCAAATTCCTATTTAAAAGCACCGGATTAAGAAAGAAACAAGAAAATTAATCAGATATTCATAAAACTTTCTCTTCTAAGAAACAGTTATATTATTAGAGGTGATTTATAATTAAGGTAAACATGAATTCGAATCAACCTGAAGATTTCCTTAAAATTCAACTTAGAAAGGACAGGTACGAATATTTCTCAAAAGGTATATTGTCAACTTCTTTACATTCTGTTGGAATGGATTCCAACCTAGTTTTTGAAATTGCGAATAAAGTGGAACAAATTGTTAGTGAGGCTTCAGATCCTATCAATAAGGAGAAACTAGTTCAAATTATAACTTCTGAAGTTGAAAGAGTTAGCCTTAAAATTGCTGAAAGATATACCGTATTTGAAGGAGAGCAAAGTTACAAACCTATCATCATTTTGCTTGCTGGAGTTCCAGGTATCGGAAAGAGTACCTTAGCATCACAATTATCCCAAAGATTGGAGATCACTAACATCATAGGAACAGATATGATAAGAGAAGTTCTTCGACAAACGATTTCATCAAAACTAATCCCTGAGCTTCATTCAAGCAGCTATGAAGCTTATAAGATGCTGAAACCAAAACTCAATCCTATTCTAAGGCAGTCAATAGTAGGATATGAGGAACAATGTCGTCATATTATTGTTGGAGTTGAATCTGCAATTCAAACTGCTCTTTATTCTAGAGAAAATTCAATCATTGAAGGAGTTCATTTAGCACCTAATATACTAAATCCATCAATATTAGCTGAAAATCATGTTATACTGATTCTCTTTTATCTTGAAGATGAAGAGGAGCATAAAAGAAGAATCCAAGCAAGAGGTACTGAAGTGGAATTCAGAAAACCTGACAGGTATATTTCTGCTTTTCCTGAAATCAGGAATATACAAACCTACCTTGTTGAAGAAGCAACAAAAGCAAATATCCAAATAATCGAAACATCCGACGGTGGTAAAGCGTTAAACAAGACCATGGATAAAGTCTGGGATAGGATAGTTATGCTTGATAAACAAGAGAAAAAGAAGAAAAAGAAAAGAAAACAAACTCCTGATTAATCAGTAAATTTCCTTTCACAGTTCAATGTAGAAATATATGGTAATTCAATTTCGAAGACAACAACTGGAACCCAAATCTGGTTTAATTCCAATACACTAGGATGAATCTCTCCGATTATACCACATTCTTTTCCGACAATTATTATTTTGCCACTTCTCCCTTCAGTAAAAGCTGGATGTGATGGTGGTTCGATTTTGTACTCTGTATTTAGCAAATCTAGCATCATATGCAATCGTTTATGAACATCTTCGAAGCTCGCCATTGCTCCTGCAAGACTATAAGCCGCATTTGTCTGCGTAG
>JAUWPI010000038.1 GCA_030611665.1 Candidatus Heimdallarchaeota archaeon
GTACAAAATTCATGTCATATGAACTATTTAAGAAATTTACTCTCTACTATCCGAATAAGTTATAATCGAAGAAGATAATCTTGATTCATGCAAGAAATTACTTTCAAGGAATACTTGGAAAAAAGTGGGCATATGTTAGAAAAATATCGATTTAACCTTTTCAAACTTACATCTCTGCGTGACGATATCGAGAAGAAATTCTTCAATCCTGAAGAGATGATCACATACTTTCACGCTAACAAAAGCGAATATTACACCTGGCAACAAACACAAGACTCTATTGTAACATTAGATGATGCATTTAGCGAACTAGCAGGTAGTATGCTAGACGCTCTGGGAGATAAAGAAGCTTACACTTACCATCTTAAAGATCAGAGAATACCTGTTATAGTTATGATAGAAGACGAATCAAGTGAAGAAAAAACAGAAGAAAAGCTTGATGAAGACGAGGAAATTGAAAGTTTACTCGACGATCTTAAATTCTAGATTGATTTTAATCTTGTTAAGAGATCAGATAATATCCCCGCAGTAATCCCCCAGATTTTGTAATCGTTCACTGAATAGTAAAATCTAGTTTCTCCAAAAAATTCTCCTTGTTTTAAGGTTTCTTTCTCTAATAATTTAGATAAAGGAACAAAGAAGTATTCTGCAACTTCATCAGGGTTTATTTCTAAACTAACATCACTAGATATTATTCCAACGTAGGGATGAACATGATGATGACTTATGGTATCTGCTGGTTCAAGTTTACCTAAAATTTCTACTGTTCTAGGTTCTATTCCAACCTCTTCGTGTGTTTCTCGTAGAGCTGTAGTAAGAAGGTTTTCATCCTTATCTTCATATCTTCCACCAGGAAAAGCAATTTGTCCTTGATGATGTTTTACCAGCTCAGTTCGTTTTGTAAAAAGAACTTTCTCATCTTTTAGAAAAATAGGTATCAAAACAGCTGCGAGACGGAGATTATCCTTTGATTGAAATCTTTTATCAATTGGATCCAGCACAGATCGAAGTTTGGAAATAAGATTCATCGATTATCACGTTGAAAATAAAATGAAAAAGAAAGTTGTTAGAAGGTAGCTCTAACATCTTCGTCGAGCTTTTTGACCTTTTTATCAATACGATGAAGAAGACCTTTTAATTGTGATTCCATCTGTACAGCGTAGTCTTTATCTTTGCCTGAGATATACCCCAAGTTAATTTCGACATTATGAACAGCTGATTTCAAACCAGTCAAAGCGCATAAAGCACCAACTGCAATATCACTTAAAGCGTTTTTATTTCCTTTTGTACCCATGTCAATTAGTAGATCAATTACCTCTCTACAGGCCATACATGTTTCCATTGGAACTTCAGTAGCTTTCTTATATTCTGCTAAAATTGTTGCAGAACGAGCAGCTTTTTCTTCTTCTGTTCCTTTAGGTAATTTGAATGATTTGATAACTCCACTAAAAGCATTAGCATCTAAATCAACTAATTCAGTTAATTTGGCTCTTAAAAACTCAGTTTTGATAAGCTTTTCCTTGAAGAAGTCTTGAACAGATTCATATCCTTCTTTGCCAATGGTCAGATTAGCAACCATGGATCCTAAACCTGCGCCCATTGCTCCAGCGACAGCTGCAGCTGCTCCGCCACCAGGTGCGGGAGCATCAGAGGCTAGGACATCAAGAAATTCTGTTATTTTCATTTCGATTAATTCATTGCTCATGTTATTCACTCTCAGAATCTATTTTTTTTTCTATAATTTGATTTCTATCGAATTGATTCAATTGCAAGTAGCTCTCTGCAGCATCAAGTAATGCATCCATTGGAACCATTCCATAGATTTCACTTTCAGTTATAGCTACACCATATCTTTCCGCTTCTCTTTTGATCATATCAAAAACACGGTGGATAGGTGTTCCTTTGTAATCGGTTATATTCATTGAAACTTGAACACACTTTCGCTCTGTAATTTCCATTGCTCCTGCTTGGATATATCTAAGTCCACCACCACTGTGTCTTATGTTTCTAGCAATATTTTTAGCTATATCCATATCATCTGTATCAAGATAAACGTTGTAAGCAACCAGAAAGTTTCTAGCACCTATATTTGTTGCTCCAGCTGTAGGATGAGTTGCTCTTTCACCATAATCGGGAATGTATTCGTCATTTGCTACAATTTCCTCTTTCAATTGTTCATATTGGAAAGTTTTAGTTCTGAATTTTTGTAGAACTTCTCTTTCAGGTTTCTCAGCAGCTGCTCCATATAGATATATTGGTACTTTGAGTTCTTTTGCTATTTTTTTTCCAAGTTTTTTTGCTAGATTTACACATTCTTCTAACGAAATATCCGAAACTGGGATAAACGGAATCACATCTGTAGCTCCGAATCTATTATGTTCTCCCTCATGTTCATTCATATCTATGAGCTCTGTTGCTTTTTTACTTCCTGCAAAAGCTGCTTTTAAACACTCATTAGGTTCACCTATGAAGGTTACAACAGCTCTATTATGATCAGGATCCATACGACTATCAAGAAGAGTTATCTTACCAGCCTTTTTGATAGCTTCAACTATTTGTTGAATTACTTCTTCACGTCTTCCTTCGCTGAAATTTGGTACACATTCTACTAGAGGCAATTTTATTCACCTTATTTTATTAGATTCATAATGAAATTTTAAGTTTAATCATGAATCATATTTTTCTTAAGCTAAATTATTAGCTATGAAAAATAACGAGACGATGTATATTTAAAATCATCGCAATGGAGAAGAGAAGAAATTAAAGAGATTTGAAAATCTCTAATAGTATATTCATACCTTCATCAATTTCCGCTTGCTCAGTTGTGAGGTAAGGTCTGAAACGGATAGACTTTTCACCACAACCTAAAATCAATAGATGTTTGTCATAAGCTATTTTCATGATTTTGTCGCGGGTTGCAGTATCAGGAAGGTCAAAAGCAATGAAGTATCCTCTTCCACGAGCGTTGGATATTAACTCAGGGAAGTCTGTTTGGAATTCCAGTACCAGATCTAACATGTATTTACCATTAGTAGCCGCCTTAGCTATTAGGTTGTCTTTCTCTATTATTTCTAGATATTTTGTAGCACGGACCATGTCAACAAGATTTCCACCCCAAGTACTATTTATTCTGCTTGATTCTTCAAAAACACTGTTTTCCACTTCCTTAACTTTATCAGAGGCAAGGATACCACATACTTGCATTTTCTTTCCAAAAGCGATGATATCAGGTCTAGCTTTTTCACCAAATTGATCAAGAGCCCAGAAAGTGCCAGTCATTCCTGCTCCTGTTTGTATTTCATCATAAACAAGCATAATATCATGAGAATTACACATTGTCCTTAATTTCTCCAAAAATTGTTGTCGGAAATGATTATCACCGCCTTCTGCTTGAATGGGCTCAATGATTAAAGCTGCAATATCATCCCCATATGTCTCTATGGCATCGTGAATTTGATGACAACTTTTTTCTTCTAATTGCATAACTGTTTCAAAGTTTTCTTCAAGAGGAAAAGTGATTTTTGGGTTGATGACTCTTGGCCAATCTTTGAATTTAGGGAAATATTTTGTTTTACGTGGATCGTGAGTGTTTGTTAAACTAAGAGTGTATCCACTTCGTCCATGAAAAGCTTGTTCAAAATGAATAACTTTAGATCCTATTTCCTCATCTATTCCTTTAACAAAATTCTTTCGCACCTTCCAGTCAAAAGCAGCTTTTAGAGCGTTTTCTACTGCTAATGTACCACCAGATATCATGAACAGATTTGGAAGAAAATCAGGTATTCCAACTCTACTAAAAGTCTCAACAAAGTCACCCATTTCATCAGTGTAAAAATCTGAGCAACTCGGTTTATTAACTGCAATAATGCCTAGTTTGTTTATAAATTCCTTGCTCACCATCTCAGGATGATTCATACCTACGGGGTTAGATGCAAAGAATGAGAAGAAATCTAGAAAAGTTTTATCAGTTTTTTTATCATAAATTCGACAGCCTTGACTTTTCTCCATATCAAGTATCAGAGGAAAACCGTCAACAAGCATATGTTTAGATAATTTTTCTAATGTATCCATTTCAAAATCCACCTTATAACTTGGGAAATGTTTCAACCTTTTTAAATTGAACCCAATAGACACACAAGTATCAAAATTGAGATAACGATTATGTGCTACTTCCTACTAAGAAAACAGCTGTAAAACAGTTATTAATGGCACCAGGGATCTATGCATATGCAGTTGGATCTTTCTTCCAACAAGGAGAATTACCTGTTGGGGAATACAGCCTTATAACATACGATAAATTATTTGGTCAAACTTATTTCTATTTAGAGATAATTTTCTACATCGTACCCTGCCACCATTAAATCTCTTTTTCTTTTCTTTTTTTCACCTTTTTTTTATAAATAACAATTAATTAAATAAGAAAAAAAGCCCTGATGGATGGAGGAGAGTTAGTGGCGTAACTTTTTGAGTTTGTTCTAACTGCCACTACCTCACCTCACGGGCAAGGGGTTGCCTTTTGGGAATAAAGAGTTCTCAAGAGATATAAAAAGGGTTATAGTAGTTTCCTCCGCAATTAGAAAAGAAAGATTTTTAGCAAACAAGACGGGTTTTTTAATTAAAAACTATTTCTTGAGTTGGATATCATGACAAATCAACAAATTCATGTGGGTTGTACTGGATTTAATTATGATGATTGGAAAGCTAATTTAGGTGGATTTTATCCAACAGATGTGAGAAACTATGAGTTACTTGGTTACTATTCAACACAATTTACTACTTGTGAAATCAATTCAACTTTCTATGCTTTTCCAAAATTAGAGACCACAAAAAGATGGGAGAAATTATTACCGGAAGATTTTATTCTTACAGCAAAATTGCCAAAGATTATTGCGCAAGCAGAAAGTCTTGCTTTAACCCAAGAAAGTTTGAAATCATTTTTGCATATCATGAGTCCATTGAAAAACAAACTCGGACCTTTAATCATGCAATTTTCACCCAATTTTGAGAAAAACGCAAGAACAATGGAAGAATTAACAACATTTGTAAGTTTCTTTCCACACAATGATTATACCTTGCTGTTAGAATTTAGACATAAAACATGGTTCAATGAAGAAACCTATGATTTCCTTAATGATAAGAAGCTAGGTATGGTAAGTGCTTATTTACCATATCTCAAACTCAACTTATATGAGGAAATTAAAAGTGATTATTTTTATCTAAGAATCATAGGCTCACATAAGACTCAGACAGGATTAGGGAAACAAGTTATAGATAGAAGTGAATTAATAGAAGAGATGGTTGGAGATCTTTCTCTAGCTTTAACAAATAATCCTAAGAAATCAGCCTTTGTTTATATCAACCAACATTTTTCAGGATACGCCCCCCCGATTGCTAGCAAATTCAGAGAAATGCTCGAAAAGAAAGGTTTGAGTGTAAAGACACCAGAAAAAACCACCTTCAAGGGGCAGCATAAACTTGCAGATTTCTTAGGATAAAAAGGTTGAATGCTATATCTTAATTTTCTTCCAGAATTTCTTAGCAGACTTATTACCACCATAGCCTAACAGTTTCCCTATAAATGGCCAAATAGGATTAAGAAAAGGCAAATTCATAATAATCCAATTGGCAAATTTATGAGGCCAAGTTGGAACATGACTGTATTCACAATCAGATATACAAGTTGAGCAATCTCCTCCATTTTCTAACCAGAAAAGGAAACAAGTTTCAACATCAACATACCACTTCTTAATCCCAGGATTATTGCTGGTGCTATAAGTTTTGTAACTCTCATCATCATCAAAGGGAATAGAAGCAGAAGGACATCTCTCAGCACAAGTTTTACAGGTTCGGCAGAATTTAACCACTGATTTAGCAAATTTGTAATCAGGTTTATCTGCAACTAAAGGCATATCAGTCAGAATCTTGGCAAGTCTAACTCTAGGTCCATAATCTCGTGTAATTAGCAAACCTTGTCTGCCATATCCACCTAATCCTGCTTCAACTGCAAGTGGAACAGAGAGCCCTAGAGTATTGCCAGCTGGTATAGCTTCATATCCTAGATTTTTAACAAATTTTGAGACTAATGTCCTAACAAAGGCTATCTTTGAGTAGCCTAAACCAGTTGCTATACCTGAAGGCATCTTTGGAGAAGTGTTTATTGCACCTTGATCCATTTCAACTGCAATGACTATTGCATATTGTAGATTATCAGGAAGTATATATTCTCTTTCCATTCTGTCCTCGGAGTATATCCATTTTGGATCAAGCTTTGCTATTCCTATAAGATCTGCACCATACAACTTTGCTATTTTTTTCAACCAAGTTGTCATTTCTTTGGAATCTTCTACTTTGTATTGCTGAGGTTTTTGAACATCATAATTTACTTGTTTAACATTTGTTTTAGCTTTTGCAACCTCTACCTTCTTTCGTTCCTCTTTAGTTAGTGTTTTTGATCTTTCTTCATGAAATTCTTTCATTGAAACAAGATTTTCAATTGACCAAGCAGCATCCATTGCAGCTTGTTCTATCTCTGAATATCCATCTATACCTAATGCTGCCCTTTCCGATGCTTTTCCATATATTGGTTTTTTATATCCTTCAAAACTCTCATCCCAGATTCTTCTATTGAAAATAGTTTTCTTTTCACTGTATCTTTCAAATACAGTCTCATCGATTGTGAAAACGCTCTTCTCTTCTTGTTTAGTTTTCGAAGTTTTTCCAGATTTTAGTTTTGAAGAAGCTACTTTCTTGCTTACGCCTACTGTCGTTTCTATAGCATCTAGTGGACATGCATAAACGCATTGCAAGCAATTAATGCAATTCTTCTTTATTATGTATGCTTTATTGCTTTTAATCTCAATTGCTAATTTGCCTTTCTTATTCTGAGGACAAACTTCAACACATTCTAGTCCACAAGCACTTGGATCACAAATTTCTAGTATAATAGGTATACTCATTGTTTTGGTAGTATTGGACCCAAATATAAGTTTTAGCGTGATGTTATAAAACTAATCACTGCTTTGAGAGAAAGTAATCTTCCCCTCTGCGAATGACTTTTTCTTGAAGAACTAGTTTGTCAAGATTAGCTTCGATGGAATTCCTTGTCATTCTTTTCCATAAGGGTAGATCTTTACAAATCAGCTCTTCTGCAATTTCATCTATCCGAGAATTGCCCATCTTGAGATGCTTTAAAATCGATTTTGTTGACCATTTCATCCTTTTTAGATTGAGTGATATTGAAGCATTCACATCTGTTATTATATTCCCATGACCTGAAAGTCCAAAACGAGCTGCATATTTCTTTAGCTTATTTATGCTTCTAAATAAATCATCAAAAGAATTGGGGTAAGGACCAGGAGTGTTAACTAAAGTTTTATGTAGTGTTGAACCTGTAAAGATTATACCTCTGGAATCCCATAATCCAATACATCCAAGGGAGTTTCCAGGTAGCTCTACGACTTCCATAAACCAGTTGCGCATTCCTGTAGGTTTATAGGTCCCTAATGGAATTCTATCACCTTCTTTTAATACATGGTTAACCACACATCCTTCCTTTTTCATAATTTCTGATACTTTATGAGATGCACTAATTGGGAAATTGTATCTTTTTTTCAGTTCCAGAACTTGATTACAATGATCAGCATCTGCACTTGTTAAAATAATGCCCTCAATTTTGTTAATATGATCCTCGATAAAACTTAAAAGATTAACAATATCTGAAGCGTTATTTGCTCCAGGATCAATAATGTATTTTGTTTTATCACCGATAACATAAATATTTGCAGTGTGAAAGGGAGGTAAAGTTAAAGATGGAGTCATAAACCTCCAAATGAAGGGTAGAATTTGGTAATCGATGGATTTATCAGTTTCCAACAATCCTTCAAATTTACGAGCTACTTCAATAAGTTTCATTCCTTCATCTGTGATCAAATGTATTATATGATTTAAATAAGGAACGAATAATCTGCTGGGTTTTTCGTAATATTTCTTAATTTGATTTGCAGAAAACCATCTGGATTTTGCTTCTGCGACAACTTTAGGATCAGAGAAAACTTCTGATGCCTGGATTAGATGCATTCTTTCAAAAATACTGCGTCCTGCTGATATGAAAATGTATTGCTTAACGGTAAAAACATTTTCTCCATCATTGACTCTATGAGAGCCAGAAGGAATCATTGAATGTAAGTAAACATTCAATAAAGCAGGATCCAAATTCTTAATTCGTTCATATACATCCCGCTCAGTTCTAGTAGATTGATCTTCTTCATAAGTTGAGAGTAGATTTCTTTCAAGCATAAGACGAACAGCTGTTAGTTTAGAGCTCATATCATCAATAATATTTCCAAATTTATCGTGAAGGAAAGAATAAACTTCTTGATCATCTTTATTATTAATTTCAGCAATGGGTGTCCAAGTGTCTGGAGATACAGGTAATTCTGAACCTCTTTTAACTAGGTAAAAGTAAGGTTGATTGTTCTTTACTTTGAATATGATTACTGAAATTACCGTGTAATCCGCCATTGCTGTGCAAAGGTTTGGGCGCCATTTATAAGTTGTTTGCTCCAATAATTAGTAGCATAAAGAAATGAGAAGAGCTAGATTTTCTCAACATCATGTGAGTCAGATTCAGATCTTCCAGCAGAAGTAATTTGAATGAATTCAGCATTGTTTTGCATTTCCTTAATATTTTTAGCTCCACAATAACTGATACCACTTCGTAATCCTCCAACAAGCTGCTCAAGAACATCAACTGCGGATCCACGATAGGGAACTACTGCTTCTACACCTTCAGCAACTACACTACCCATATCTAGTTCATCAAATGAACCTTTCTTTTCTTTTGCTTCTCTACCAAGTAATGCACCAAGACTAGCCATACCTCGAACTACTTTATATCTGCGACCACCTCTCAGAATTGAAGTACCTGGACTTTCCTCTGTACCAGCTAACATTCCACCAATCATAACAGTAGATGCCCCTGCAGCTAAAGCTTTTGTCAAATCACCACTATTCCTAACTCCACCATCAGCAATAATAGGAATATTATGGTCATTTGCAATAGATGCACAATCCTGAATTGCTGTAAATTGAGGAACCCCACAACCTGTAACAATTCTAGTTACACAAATACTTCCAGGTCCAATTCCAGCCTTGATTCCATCGCATCCAGCATCGATCAAATCCTTTGTACCTTCTGCTGTTGCAACGTTTCCAGCTATCAATTCTACATCACCAAAATTCTTGCGTATAGCCTTAACTGTGTTAATGGCAAGATCGCTGTGTCCATGAGCTATATCAATTACTAATACATCTGTATCAACATTAACCAATGCTTCAGTTCTTTCTAGATAATCTCCTCGGACACCAATTGCAGCTCCAACCAACAATCTTCCTTTCGAATCTTTAGAAGAATCTGGTAGAACCTTGCTTTTGATGATATCTTTAGATGTGATTAATCCACTCAATTTCTCATTATCATCAACTAGAGGTAATTTTTCAATCCTGTTCTTTTGAAGTATTTCTTTTGCTTCTTCAATAGTAATATCAGAAGATGCTGTGACTAGTTCTTTTGACATCAATTCAGAAATTTTCATAGAACCATTTTCTTCAAAAAGTATATCTCTAGTTGTTAAAATACCAACCAATTTAGTGTTTTCTTCAGTGATAAGAATCCCTGAAATTCCCTTTTCATCCATAAGAGATTTGGCAGCATCAAGTGTATGATTAGGTTGTAAACAATAGGGATGATCAATTCTAATCATTTCAGAACGTTTTACTTTCACTACTTCTGATACTTGATCTTCAACAGACATGAATCGGTGAATAATACCTATTGCTCCCATTTGAGCCATAACAATACTCATTTTACTTTCTGTAACAGTATCCATATTCGAACTAACAATAGGAACGTTTAGCTTAATATTTCTTGATAGATTTGTAGAGGTCTCTACATCTTTTCTTGAAAAAACAGATGATCTTTTAGGTACTAGAAGAACATCATCAAAGGTTAATCCATTTCTCATAATCTCAAACCAATTTGACAAAAAGTAGTAACTTAAAAGGATTGTTTACAAAGCAAGAAATACCTAGAATTTTTGTAGCATAACGAAAAGAGAAAGAGGGCAAATATATTCATAAGAATTAAACGAAAATATTGTCTATAGAACTAGCAATAAAATTACGTTCCTCATAGCTGAGATTTGATCCAGATTGGCTAAAAGTAACTAATCTTTCCCAAATATTGCTAGATTCAAGTAAAATACTTGAAAATTTCTCTAGTTTATGAATTGCTGAATATGATTTTCCAACAAAGAAATAACAGAAGAATAATGTATCGATCTTTCTAAGTATATAGGAATAATCATACAATCGTCCTCTACTTGCTGTTTCATTAGCTGCTTCTCCTTCTAACTGTGTTTTAATCTGAGGTAAAATTCTTTCTAATATATCCTCCTCTAAATCATCAAGTAATTTCTCTGAGAATACAATTTCTCCAGATTCAGTAAAAATTGAAATTATAACAGGTTTTTCATCTTCCTTTACAACATCTGAAGGAAGAATTACACCTTTTCTTAACATCTGACTTAACATATCTTCTATTCTTGTGAGTTCAAATATCTCTAAAATAGAAGGAAGTTTTGTAGTAAACTTTCTCCATAAATCAAGTTGGCTAATTAAGAAATCGTGTTCATCTGAAATCTTTCTAGCCATGAGCTCCAACCCTTTTTCTTCAGCCATTGCTTGTGCTTTTGAGTACAGATGTTTGGCTTCTTCAGCATTCAACTCAAGAAGTGATATCTGGGATTGCAACCAATAGGTTTGCACAAGTAAAGGATAAGTAAGCTCTCTAACACCTATTTCTTGTAACTTATTTATGAAAAATTTTAGCTCTTCAAGTAATTTATAATCTTCTGATTTCTTCAATTCCATGAGTAAAAGATCGCACAAATTCAAAATTGAAGTTTCAACAGTCAGATATTCTACATCTTTCTCATTGATAATATCTTTTAAAAATTCTTTAGCTTTCGCTCTATCTTGAACACTTTTATTCCTCTTTAGAACTAAAGCAGTTGATAGTTTACTCGTAATTTCGATATATTTATTTTCCAACTCCTTATCAATTTCCTGTAACGATTGCAGATAAGTGGCAGCTTTCTCTAAATTCTCCAAATCAAGGTAACAAGAGATGAGGTTGGAATAATCTAAAGCTAACCAGAGTTTGTTTTTTTGATTATTGGATATTTTTCTTAATTCATAGAAATAGTGTAAGGCCTTTTCATACTCTCCTTTCATTTGAAAAATCCTTCCAATATTAGCCAAAGATACTCTCATTCCATCTAACCTTTTGAGAAAACTAAAATTTTCAAGAGCGTCAGTATAACTTTTCAAAGCTTTATCCAAATCTCCTTTTTTTAGATTTATTTGACTTTTTTGTTGCTGAGCTATTGCTAATCCTTCAATATCTCCACTCTCAACAAAAGCTCCTATTATCTCATTAACGAATTCTGAAGCTCTGTTTAGCTCTCCTTTGTATAAATAAGCTGAAATTAAACCAGTTTGGACAGCACGAGTTGTTCTGTTTGATTCTGCCTCCTTTGCGTTCGACAAAGCTTCTAACAAAAGAGACACACCTTTTTCATACTCCATCTTGTGATAAATTAGATTAGTAGCATAATTGTGCAAGGCTAGAGCAGTTAATATTCTATCACCAATTTCTCGATATAAATCACATGCAATCTTACTATGTTTTAATGATTGATCTGTCTCACCTTTATGATAGTATACTACTGCTAGAGTAAAATGTATGCTAGCAATAACCCTTTTATGTCCTAATTCTTCAGCGATGAGAAGAGCTTCTTCAAGAAGATCAATAGCAGAATCAGACTTTCCTGTAAAAGCAAGTAAAAATCCCTTTCTAAAAAGAATAGAGGCATGACCAATCTTATTCTCATCTCTTTTCCAGATTTCATGAGCTTCTTCATAACATTCAAAGGCTTCTTCATACATGTTTTCGAGGTAATAAAACCACCCTTTAAGTTCCAAGGAAATAGCTACTCCATAGTCATAATTTCGTTCGCGACTAAGGTTAATGCATTCATCAAAAGAATCTATTATTTCGTCGAAACTTTCTGGTAGATAATAATCAAAATATCTCTTAGAGATTGTTATTATTCGTGCTCTTTGAATCAATAAGTCGATTTTTCTTTGAAACATTTCAAAAGAATCTATAATTGTGGATTTCTGTAGAATTTGTTCAGCTTCTTCAAGAATATTTAATCCTTCTTTCGCTTTACCTATAACTTCAAAATTCTCAGCTTGACAGATATAATAATCTAGTTTTTGAACATCATTACCAATTTCAAAAATTTCCTTTCTTATTTCTTCTAGCAAGTTAAGAGCTGGAATGTGTTGATTAAGTTTGGTCAAAACCCGACATTTGAGTAGTTGATAGTCTAATATTGTTTCTCTTGAAGTTGCTTTGGAAGATAACACAGATTGAATTTTCTCCGATAAATTAATACTATACCCTTTTCTAATTAACTGGTCTATTTGTTCAGGGGTTTCAGAAACAAAATCTGTCATTTTATTAATTCCGTAGACTATTAAACAGAACTTAGCATTTCTTTTATACTTTCTGTAAAAATCATTTGTGTACTCACCAAAATTTATATATGTTGTAGACATGATGTCTACATACTATGCCAGACATAGCTACTTCAGATAAAGATCGCATTCGTACTAGAGCTAAACACTTTGTTTTGGATCTGTGGGGAGGACCCTTCAAAAACAGTTTTATGATATATGATATAACACTCAGAGCGTTATATAAACATGCAGCAAGATGGAATTTTTGCATACTTTGTGGTGAAATTGATAAAGTTAAAGAATTAACAGCAAATCACGAGTGTATTAAAGACTATACAGATAAAGTAAATGATGATCAGCTCTCAAATCCAAAAAAGATACCAATGATCATATCTACAAGTTGGATGAAACTCAAAGAATTCTTCTTAACTGATAGACATACAGCAACCTTAAAGGAATTAGGTATCGATATAAAATACGAAAAAGATATTCCTATCATTACTGCCTCTAAAGCTGTTCCAATAGTGAAAGAAGAAATTTCAGAGAAAGAAAAAGCAAGAATACAAAGTGGTAGTAGTTAGTTTCTTTCAAATTTATCAATTTTTTTCACTGTAACTAGAATATTTTGTCTTACAAGGACCATGTAGACATAGTGTGTATATAGCATGTCAACATATTGTTTATATGATTCTGTTTTGACAGAATCTATAAGGTGATAAAATGAAGAGAAAAAAGAAAATTTATTCAATCATTCTTTTGCTATCGCTGCTTTCGATTACCGGCTTAGTAAATTCGAATAGCGATACATCAAATGGGATGAATTTAAACGAGTTAGTCACATCAGAAAATATTGAGATATTTTCAGATCAAGATTTTATTGATCTTGGTTTCAGTGGAACAGGTAGTGAGTCCGATCCTTATTTGATAGAGAATCTTGAAATTACAGGGGATAATGTTAATGACAATATAGAAATAAGAGATACTACGAAATATTTCATTATACAGAACTGTCTTCTGATAAATGGGTATGAAGGAATAAACATTATGGATATAGCCCCAGGAACGGCTCAAGTTATAAACAATCATTGTGAGCGCAGCTATCATAATGGATTATGGATGGAAAATGTTATCGATGCATACATAGCCAATAATGAAATGATAACAAATGGAATAAGCGGAATTCGACTGGAGAATTGTTCAGCCATACTAATAACGGAAAATACCATGGACGATAATACTGGTGTAGGTGTAGTTATTGCTAATTCAGAGGATATTACGTTTACATGGAACATTGTGATGAATCAATTCTATAGCGGTATTGGTTTAATGCATGCAAATGACTCCTTAATTGCGTATAATCACATAGAACAACATAATGAATATAGTATTAAAATTGATTTTGGAAGTTGTAATAATGTGATTCACCATAATAATAACATTGAATGTAACCTATATGCACCAAGTGAGTCACAAGCTTCCGATGCGGGACATTGTAACCTCTGGTATGAAGAAGCAACATTAGAAGGCAATTACTGGGAGGATTGGGATGGAGAAGGCAATTATTCTCTTACAGGAGCTGCATGTTGCTGTGATCCGTATCCATTAGCAAAACCCTATGATATTATAGAAGCCTCTTTCCCCTATTACTTGTGTATATTGACGTTCATTTCCTTAACTTACATACTTCAACGAAAGAGGAAACAATAATATTCTTCTTTCTTTCATTTTTTTTGTTTTTTTGAACAAATGTCATAAGATATGAGTGACTCTTAGTCAGGATTCGTTTTAATTGAGTTAACCTAATAATTTTGAAGAAAACAACGTAACTTATCTCAGAAGGTCAATTCGATTACAGTATGGTGTATTAAGAAAAATGAAGGAGTACATGTAGACATAATGTTTATATATATGTCAATATAGTGTTTGCATGGTTCTGATTTAACAGAGCCTAAAGGAGATAAAAAAATGTCTGAAGAAATGTTAAAGTTTACTAAAATATGGTTTCTATTAACAGGATGTGTTCAATTGACTTTTGCATTAGTGTTCTTATTCCTATATGAATGGTTCTTTTGGGGAATTCAACAATGGCCTTTTGAGGATCGAGGATTGCCTCTGATTTTTGGTGGTGCAGCTCTTTCCTTATCGGTTATGTGTTTCTTAACGTTCTTTAAAGCTAACTGGGCTTCTGCCAAAATCCCCTTAATCACAGAAATGGTCTTTGCCTTTACAGGAATTCCAATTATGTTCTACATACAATTTGGCCTAGAAGGGATTCATCCTTGGAATTGGTTTAATACTTTTTTCTACTTTGTAATAGGAGTAGGGTTTGCTGTTGCACTATTTCTGGAACTAAAATCAAGAAAAGCAGAATAAATTAACAATAAGTGATAGTAATCACTCTTCTTTTTTTTCTTCAATAATATATTGCATACTTTCTCAAACATTCTTCTTATATTTTGCAAAGATTTGTTAATACCTCCCTGAACTTTAAAGTGATTTTTTAAAGGATTGTTTACCTTGTTTGATTTTTTACAAAGTGGTGCAAATATTCTATCTAACTGTAGATACACTCAAACCTAAATTTCGTATTAGTACACATTAAAAGATAGAAAAAATGAGAAGAGTTTTGAGGAAATTCTTATCAAATTGATGGTAGTGCAGGATCACGAGATAATCACCCAAATAGCATGTTAATTAAAGAATATTCATCAGAAATGTGGTTACCAATGATTATTCCATTAATGTTGATGATGATCTATTTCAAGAGAAAAAAGTAATTGAACGTAGTTTTAATCTTTAATATTTTCTCCACACTAATGAATCAGCGTGTATTTGTTATAATTATATAAATATTCGCTGACAATGTTCAAAGAATAAGATAGATTTTTAATTATGTAATTCTGATAAATATCATGACAATTGGTTTAGTTACCGATAGTGGTTCAGATCTTCCTTGGGATTTTGCTAAAGAGAACAACGTCAAAATCGCTTGTTTATACATGTTTGTTCATGATAAAGAGCTAAAAGAAGATGAGAATTTTGATAGAGATGCTTACTATAAATTATTCGAAGAGGAAAAAGCATTTTTACATATACCAAAATTGAATCTTTATTCATTTGTTCCAAAGACCTCTCAACCAAATCCAAAGGATTACTTTGATACGTATATGGAGCATATAAAAGAAGGAACAAAGGATATTATAGTCGTCACCATAAGTGCAGGTTTAAGTGGATCTATCAATAGTGCGAGTCTAGCTGCAAAACAAGTAATGAAACAATTTACAGACGTTAATGTCTACGTTGTAAGTTCTTTATCAGCTTCCTATCCAGAGGTTTTCTTGATAAGAATGGCACTTAGATTGATTAAAAAGAAGAAGCATAGTGCTGAAAAGATAGCTGAAATATTAACTCAACAAGCTTTGAAGATTAAAACAATCATTCTACTTCCAACACTACGGTATTTGTGGAAAGGAGGCAGATTGGGAACATCTAAATTCCTACTTGGAGCTATGTTAAGAAAGAAACCTATTGTAACGATGAATGAAGAAGGAAATGTTGTCACAGTTGGTTCAGCTACTGATGTTCAAGGAGGTCTCGAAGAAGCTTTAAAGCTGAGTACAGATGATTTTTCTAGAGTTCCAAAAGCTATGGCTATCGTCTATGGAAGTAGGTTAGATTATGCAAACGATATGGTAAATCTTATCAAAGAGAGATATCCTGAGATGCAAATTGAAATAGTTCAAAGTGGAGGATCAGTTTTATCACATCTTGGTCCAGAATCCATAGGAGTAATTTCTGATTATATAGATGATGAATATAGGGAATAAAAAAAGAAAAAGAAAAAAGAATGCTTTTTATTCTTCAACCATTAATCTTGGAACTTAAAGCAAGAAAATCTGAATAAAGAAGGTGAAATACTTCACCCTTTTTTTTTATTAAAAATAAATAGAAAGAAGAAAAGAGGAAAAAATATCACTTGTATGAAATGCCTAATCTCTCACTGACACCATCTAACATAGCAGGAACCATCTTGTCAAAAGGCAATTCAGGTTCCCAATCCCATTCTTCCCTAGCAACACTATCATCAAGTGATTGAGGCCAAGAACGTGCAATAGCATCGCGGAAATCTGGTTCATAATCGATTTTGAAATCAGGGAGGTATTTCTTGATCTCATTTGCTAGTTCTTCTGGAGTGAAACTCATACTTGTAACATTAAATGAACGATGTTTGAGTTTGGAATTATCAGCCTCTAACAAATCAAATGTTGATTTTAAGCAATCTGACATCATCATCATAGGTAGTCTAACGTCTGATCCTAAGAAACAGGTATATTTCATGTTTTTGAGCGCTTCATAGAAAATCCAGATGGCATAATCTGTAGTTCCGCCGCCTGGTTCTTCAGGGCTTAATACACCAGGATAACGTAATGCTCTAAAGTTCAAACCATATTTCAAATTATAATAATTACCCATTAATTCAATATAAACCTTCGATATTCCGTAAATACTTATTGGTTCCATAATTGTTGTATTTGGAGTATTTACTAATGGAGTAGTGGGTCCAAAAGCGGCAATAGATGAGGGAGTAAATAACTGTTCAATTTTTAACTCTCTAGAAGCTTCAAGAACATTATAGAAACCTTCGAAGTTTATTGAATGAGCTAACTGCGGATTCTTCTCCCCTGTTGCTGATAAAACAGAAGCATTATGTATAATAATATCTATGTCATTTTCAACGATTAATGATCTTAAACCAAATTGATCTCTTACGTCTAGTCTTTTGTAATTAACATCTAAATCTTTGAACAATTGAATAGGTTTCTTCCTTCCTGTTGCAATTACATTTTCTTTTCCATATCTCTTAAGCATAGCGGGAATTAATGCTTGACCAATTTGCCCATAAGATCCTGTTACTAAATATTTCTTCATCTTATTTTCACCAATCAAAGTTAATATCGGAAACAAACTAGTTTTAAAAACATATTGCAAACTCTATAATGCCTTAATCAAACGAAAAGTGATTTTTGAAAATTTATTGTAATGACATTAGAAATTTAGTTAAGTAAAAAGAAAAAAGAAAAAAGAAAAAGAGAAAAGAGTTAGTGAATTAGTTTCCTTTTTCTTCTAAAGACTAAAGAGACTGCAACAGAAAGAGCTCCTAGAATTGGTATTAGACTTATGAAACTGAATTCAGGTATAACAGTTGGATCATCGATCTTCCACCAACAATCCACTATTTTAACGCTTCCAGTGTCGAGATCGGTAACTATGAAGTAAACATCATACCAACCTTCGTTCACAAATACCCAATAAACATAGAAGTCATAAGTTGTCATCGATAGTACCAATTTCGTTTCATTATGCGCTATCCAAGAGTCAGCTCCTTGAACTATTTTTACTACAAGATTCAGATTCTTATCTATTGAATATAGGTTACCTACACCAAACTGCATAGTGTAATTTACTCCTATATCTCCATAGTAGCCTTGTTCAATCCATATATCAAACCAGCCATCATCGTGGATATACCAGCGACATTCTGCAGTCCAAGCATTACCCGTTTGTAATTCAACAACTACAAAGTAGATACGGAATATTCCTGGGTTCAAGAACATATAACTAAGGTTCCACATTAGCAGTTGAGAGGCTAGTAAGACTAAGGTGTTTGAATGAAGTATCACAATTCCGTAACCCGTGTCTATTCTTACTTCTACGTAGATAAGTACATCATAACCATAGTAACTTTGTGCGTAGAATGCCATCCATACTTCTTGTCCTACAACGGCTTCATAATCTTGAATTATCCAGACATCAATGAATCCATCATAGATCTTCCATCGACAGTATTCAACCCATTGAGAACCTGATGTATTGTCTATTACAATTAATGTTATAGTGTACAATCCTGCGTATAAGAATGTATAAGGCAAAGTGAATGTGCAAATACCATTAGCTGGAATTATCACCGTTGTATCAGTGTAGGCTAAGTCAGAATGAGTTCCATTACTTATCCATACTTCAACTGTCAAATCCATTTCAATTGAGTAGTAGTTTACTATCCAGAATTCCATAAGGACTTCTTCACCAACTGATGCTTCCATATCTTGGACTATCCAGAGATCTAGATATTCTGCATAGATGTACCACCAACAATATTCTATCCACACTTCTCCCGTTTCCACTTCCGTCACAATTAGTATCACGTCATAGTAACCTGCAGCTTCAAATATGTACCATAGTTCCACGAAGCAAGCTGTAAGTGATAAGATATTGTCCATTTCATAATACACTTGAACATAATTTACTCCATCGAAAATGAGTATTTCAATTTCTACAGTCTTCTCTACTGCGTAGTAATTATATATCTCAAACGACATCAAGAGTTCTTCATTTAGTAATCCATAGTATTCTTGGTAAATATAGAGCTCAAAATATCCTCCATAAACGTACCAATAACAGTAGTCAGCATACATCTCACCTGAGAATATATCATGTACAACTAGTTTTACATCCCAATAATCAACGTAATAGAACGTCCAAAGTACCGTAAAGTCATACACTTCTCCTGGAGCAAAATCTCTTGTTTCTCCATATATCAGGATATCAGTCGTTGCATTACTTATCCACACTTCAATAGCTATTTCGCGATTAACTGCATAATTATTTGTGACCCAGCAATACATTATAGCTTCTTCAAGAACAAATACTTCGAATCGTTGGTAGATCCAAACATCTATGTAACCACCATAAACATACCATCCTTCTGGACAATATTCAATCCACGTAATATCAAATTCTAGCACAAAAACTTCTACATAAAGATCCCAAGATCCTTCATAGATGAATGTATAGAAGACTTCAGCAACAAAATACGTGCCAGTATTAATTACTAAATCTGTTCCCTCATATATCAGATAAGTATGAGTTCCGTTACTAATCCAAACAGAAATATCAGCAGTAATATCTATAGCATAGTAGTTGTAAACCCAGAATTGTATCCTTTCTTCAACGCCAATCCAAGCTTCATAATTTTGCTCAATTAATATGTCTATGAACCCATCATAAACTTCCCAATAACAATAAGCAAACCATTCAAATGTTTCAGGTACATCAGTAACTCTTAGAGTTACATCATAATGTCCTGAGTTAAGAAAGGTCCAGTAAACTATTATTATCAGTACATCATAAGCTGCGATAATAGTCGTTTCTTTATGTATCAGGATTGGACCCGAGCCATCATTAAGAAATACTTCAATGAAATATTCCCTTGCTATCGGATACCCGTTATAGATATAAAATTCCATCTTAACCTCTATACCGAGTTGAGCTTCGTATTCTTGAATAATAGCTAGTTCTAAGTAACCATCAATAACTTCCCATTGGCACTCTGTAGTAACTTCTTGGTTATTTGTTATATCCATTACTTTGAGATTAACTAAATGGAAACCTACTAATGTGAAAGCATGTGTTACATTAAAGATATATTCCAAGTAAGGAAACAGT
>JAUWPI010000081.1 GCA_030611665.1 Candidatus Heimdallarchaeota archaeon
CGCCCACATCTTCTTGCAAAAATGCTTACGGTTCGCTTTTGGTCGTTTATTGGATGTAACCACGAGGATCACCACAGACATGGTGCTTAGCTACAATCCTTCAAAGTATACTTAACACCACAGTATTTAAGCACAAAAAAATGTACAAAAAATTAGTTATAACATTAAGCTGTTTGGTTTATTTTAGAAAAAAGGAACTTGCTATTTTCAAAAGGCTTTAATAATTCAAGCTATGTTTAACTTTTGCTTCATAATTCTAAGTGATTTTCATGTTAGGAAACAAAGAAAAATCTTGGCACCCTGTCAAAGGTCAAATCATGACAAAATGGGCTGAAGAGATAGATCCTAAAATTCCTCTTCCTGAATATCCAAGACCACAGTATGTAAGAGAAAACTGGCTAAATCTTAATGGTCTCTGGGATTATGCAATCAGGAAGAAAAATGTAAAAGAAATCAGCAAATTTGATGGAGAGATACTAGTTCCCTTTCCCTTGGAATCAGCCTTATCTGGAGTTAAGAAGAAACTTAAGAGAAACCAAAGGCTTTGGTATCGTCGCTATTTTTATGTTCCAGAAAAGTGGGAAGGAAAAGATTTATTGTTGCATTTTGGTGCTGTCGATTGGGAAACAGAAGTGTGGGTGAATGGGAACTTGATTGGTTTTCATACTGGAGGTTACAACCCATTTTCTTTTGAAATATCTAATTTTTTGAATGTAGGACAACCTAATGAGTTGCAATTAGTTGTCTATGACCCAACAAATTGGGGTATGCATGAGAGAGGAAAACAAACACTCACTCCAAATACTGCTTTTTATACAGCTGTTTCAGGAATTTGGCAAACAGTATGGTTAGAACCAGTTAATAAAACTAGATTTGATAGCCTTCGAATGATTCCTGATATTGACAAAAAAACTCTAAACATTTCATTTTCAGGTATTAATATTCTCGATAATGATACAATCTCTATTTCTGTTAAAAGTAAAAATAAAGAAATAGTTTTTCATGATGGAAAATATCAAGAAACAATTGAACTTAAAATTCCTAGACAGAAATTGTGGTGTCCTGATTCTCCTCATTTATATGATATCACATTTTCTCTCAAAAGAGGTAATGTTGAGTTTGATAAAGTCAGAAGTTATTTTGGCATGCGTAAAATCAGTTTAATTAAAGACAATAAAGGCATTCTCCGTTTAGCATTAAATAATGAACATCTCTTTCAATTTGGTTCTCTTGATCAAGGTTATTGGCCAGATGGTCTTTATACTGCTCCAACAGATGAAGCTTTACTTCATGATATTCAATTTACTAAGGATCTTGGTTTCAACATGATTCGAAAGCATCTGAAGGTTGAACCTGCTCGCTGGTACTATCATTGTGACAAATTAGGCTTGCTCACTTGGCAAGATATGCCTAGTGGTGGAAGTATCATAGCGGGGATAGTTGGGATGATTTTAGGAAAAATCAACATAAAGATTGGACGACTATTAAAATCAAATAGAACTTGTTTCTATAATGAATTAGAAAAAATGATTGAAAATCTAATGAACCATCCATCAATTGTTGTTTGGATACCTTTTAATGAAGCTTGGGGACAATTCCAAACAAAAGAAGTGACAGATTTTATTAGATCTTTAGATAATTCTAGGTTGATCAATAGTGCTTCTGGTTGGGTGGATAAGAACGTAGGGGATATGAAAGATATTCATGCTTACCCTGGTCCAGACATGCCCAGAATTGAAGAAAATCGTGCTGCTGTTTTAGGCGAATTTGGAGGTCTAGGATTCAAAGTACAAAATCATATCTGGAAGACTAAAATTTACTGGTCATATAGGAAATACAAAACTAAGCAAGAACTAATCGCTAATTATACTGACTTGATCAAAAAGACTAAATCATTAGTTAAACAAGGATTATCAGCTGCTGTCTATACTCAGACTACTGATGTTGAAGGTGAGATAAATGGTTTTATTACTTATGATCGTAAGGAAATCAAAATGTCAATAAAGAAAATTGCTACTTTGAATAAAAGTTTGTACAAAAAACCTTCTGTTAAGAAGAAAAAACAGATGAAAAAATAACCATAGAACAGTTTACTTTCTATTTATTTTGGATAAATTATTTTTTGGACTAATAGCTAACTTAAAAATACCAATCAATACCGTTATCTTGAAGATTATGATATTAACTGTTGAATACAATATACCTGACATGCATTGTAATAAATGTGCAAATAAAATCTCACTTGCTCTCCAATTTACAGCGGGTGTTTCTTCTGCAAAAATAAATCTAGATGACCACCACGCGACCGTTAAAATAGATCCTGCTATAATATCTGGGTCAAGAATTAAAGAAATGATAATAGCTTTAGGACATAATGCAATGATAATCTGATTTTTCATTGTGTTGTGTGTGAAAATATGATCTTTTTATGCTGCAACCAAGAATTGTCTTTGGTTTTCTTACTACCTTAATTAAAAATTCAAACTGATGATAAACATGACTGAAATAAAACTAAAAGTTGAAGGTATGACATGTGGTCACTGCCAAATGTCAGTGAAAAAAGCTCTTGAAAATATCAAGGGAGTTAAATCTGCTGCAGTTGATTTAGAAAACAAATCAGCTGAAGTAAATTATAAATCTGATAAAGTAACTGTAGAAAGTCTGATTCAAGCAGTAACAGATGCTGGTTATAAAGCAGAAGCAATGTAATGGAACAATAGTCCTTAATCTAATAAAAACTAAAGGTTGAATTTAGTGAGCGAAAAAGACACAAAAACGATAAATGTTACAGGAATGACATGCGCTTCCTGCGTTGCTAGAGTAGAGAAAGCTCTAATTTCCTTAGAGGGTGTAGAATCAGCATCTGTAAATTTACTAAGTCATAGCGCTCAAATCACTTATGATCCTAATTTAGTGAAGGAAAAGCAGATTTTCAAAATTGTCGAAAAAACTGGATACAAAGCTTCTGAGAGAACAGATAATCTTTCTTTCATGAAAAATGAACAACTCATTGATATGCGAAATAGATTTATTGCAAGCCTTATTTTTTCTCTTCCTGTCCTTATTTTTGCAATGGGAGGTATGTTATCTGCAAATTTTTCTGATTGGTTGACACAAACATATATCTTTGAAGGTATGCTGCTTTCAAGTTTTGTTCAATTTATTTTAGCAACCCCAGTACAGTTTATTATCTCATATCCTTTTTACAAAGCAGCTTGGAAGAGCATAATTAACAAGAGTGCTTCCATGGATGTACTAGTAGTATTAGGAACACTTTCCGCATATCTTTATAGCTTGTTTTCTATGATTTATCCTTACTTTCAATCAGCATTTGAAGGTGACATATTCTTTGAAACCTCTGCTATTCTTCTTACTTTCATCTTTCTAGGAAAATATCTAGAAGAGGTGACCAAAGGTAAGACTTCCGAAGCTATAAAGAAACTTATAGAACTGAGGCCAAATACAGCTATTGTAATAAGAGATAACCAGGAGATTGAAATTCCTATAGACGATGTAGCTCTAGGTGATATCTGTTTAATTCATCCAGGAACTAGTGTCCCTGTTGATGGTATCATAATCGAAGGACAAAGTTATGTAAATGAGTCAATGATAACAGGTGAAAGTGTAGCTGTTTTCAAAGAACCAGAAGCTGAGATTATTGGTGGAACTATTAACGAAAATGGTTTTCTTAAGATGAGAACAACTAGAATTGGTAAGGACACTACATTGAATAAAATAATTAAAATGGTTGAAGATGCACAAACTTCCAAAATACCTATCCAACGTATGGCAGATAAGATATCTGCTATGTTCGTTCCAGTAGTAATTATTGTCTCTATTCTTTCCTTTATCTTATGGTTCTCGCTTGGTAGTTTTGGTTTACTACCTCAACCTTTACCTTTAGGATACAATATATTTTTACTTGCGTTTCTAACAGCGATTTCAGTATTAGTTATTTCTTGCCCATGTGCCCTAGGATTGGCAACTCCAACAGCTATAATGGTAGGTACAGGGCTTGGAGCTCAAAATGGTATATTGATTAGAACTGGTGAAGCTCTTGAATTAGCAAGACAAATTGAAATAGTTCTTTTTGATAAAACTGGAACTATAACAAAAGGTTTACCTGAGGTAACTAGTATTATACCAATTGAAGAAAGTTTATCTGAAAAGAAATTAATGCAAATAGCTGCTTCTCTAGAAAAAGGTTCTGAGCATTCTCTAGCTAAGGCAATAATTTCAAAAGCTGAGGAAATGGATCTTGCATTCTTAAAGATTGAATCATTTAATGCTTTTCCAGGAAAAGGTATAGAAGCAACTATCGATAATAATACTTTTTCAATTGGAAATAGAAAATTAGCAGCTGAGCTCAAATCTACTATTCCTAGCTCTATAAATAACAAGATGGAAAATCTTGAGAATAAAGGAAATACCGTGATGATTGTTTTTCGCGATAGATCTCCTGTTGGAATAATATCTGTTGCTGATACTATAAAAGATTCCTCGAAAGAAGCTATTGAATTATTGAATAAAATGGGGATAACTACAGTTATGGTAAGTGGAGACAATGAAAGAGCGGTAAAAGCAATAGCTAAAGAAGTAGGAATTTCTGAAGTTCACGCCGAAATTTTACCTGAAGAAAAAGTCAATGTTGTGAAATCATATCAAGAACTAGATATAAAAGTTCTATTTGGGGGTGATGGAATAAACGATGCTCCCGCTTTAGCTCAGGCAGATGTAGGTGTAGCAATGGGTGCAGGAACAGACGTGGCGATTGAGGCAGGAGATATAGTTCTTATCAAAGATGATCTTCGTGATGTTGTAACAGCTATTGATTTAAGTAAGAAAACTATTAGAAGAGTTAAAATGGGTCTTTTCTGGGCTTTAATCTATAACACTATTGGTATTCCTTTAGCTGCTGGTTTAAGCTTTGTTTTGTTTGGTATCCCTATTCCAGCCGTATTTGCTGGATTAGCTATGTCGATGTCATCAGTCTCAGTTGTGATCAACGCATTGCTCCTAAAAAGATACAAAAATCCTTTTGAAAAAAGGTGATATTTCAGAATTTTTCTTTTTAATTTCAGATACTTATCAATGTTTCTACACATTAGAAGGCTTTTAGTTCTTTCTCATCCTAATATATATGAGTGTCTGAAGAATCAGTTACTTAATGATAGGAATTGAACTGGATCTCATCAACAAAAGAAAAACTACCAATATCAGTTTTATTGGAAAAATTGAATTTCCAGCTTCGTATATTCCTCTCTTAATTGAAGGATTAAATTATACTAATTTCATACCTTTCATTAGATATAGGACAAACAGATTATTCTTCATGTATTGGCAACCATTTACCTCTAATTGTTTATCTTTGGAATATCTTACTGATTTGAGAATGAGACTAAGTTTGAAGTATTATAAAGGGGATTTAATGAAAGTTAATGATTACAGTATAGATACTTTCAAAGACTGTGAAGCACATTTCTTGAAAGGTCAATGGAGAAATGAAAAAGATCGTGTTAAAGGAGTCTTCGAATTGATGGCAGTTCATACTGGTAATTTTTTGTTACTCTTCGATATTTCCACTGCAGAAAATCATTTTTCTAGCTCTGGAATTTTAGAATTACGAGAAATACGTGATAGTCTTAAACTCTCTAGTGAACTTGAAACATAATTGTGAATACATAGAGTCTTCATTCGTTGTTGGTAAAGTTTATATATTCTTCAACAAAGTTGTGCAAAGAGAAAAAAATAGGAGTTCTCACATGAAATTTAGCAAAAAATGGTTGTTTAGTATTCTAATTGGATTTATCATATTCTCAACATTTCCTCAATCAACATATGGTGTAGTTTTCTATACTGATTTTATGCCGCACATTTCAGAAGGAAATAATGAAGAATATGTCCTCATTTACAAATATGATACAATATCAAATGATAAAGTTGTTTTCGAAGAATTAAAATCCCGTAGATGTAGACTAACTCCGACTGAATTTCAAACAGCTGAATCTGATGATACTCTCATTATTACATGGGATTTCGTTTATGAAGGTAGAGAAATAAGATCTAATAAAACCGATTTAGTATTTCTCAACTCTCGATCCTACGTGTTCATTGCAACAAAAGACATTGCATCTGGGAATCTGTCGTTCTTCGCTACATTTAGTGAAGATAATGGAGCTACATGGGAAGATATTCAATGGGTTTTCAATACTTCAGTGAGATTTGATTATTTCATTGATTTTGCTGTTGCTAACATAGATTTAGATCTATTCTTAGCTTATAGTTATAAAATAAATCCTTCAGGTACTATCAAATTCACAGAAATTTTAACACTTGACCCTATATCTTTGGATGTAGAGCTAAGTGCTGTAAGCGCTGATTATTACGGAGATGATTTTGAGCTTTATACCCATGAAAATAATACTTATGTTGTTTCAACGTATGAAGATGCTTTTACTGATAAATCTGTTGTTAGATTATCCTATACTTCTACTGGTACTTCTCTTAATGGACCAACTGTATATATAACTCCTCCATATGGTCTTGTCGATTATTTCGAACCTTCAATAGTTGCATGGAATGATGGTTTCTTTGTTGTAGGACAAGATTTAATTGAAGATATTTATGATGAGGTTCAAAATATCACTTTTACTGAACATCTACTCTGGGGAGCTTACATAGGAAATATTACAGATGATTCTACTATTACTTACCATACAGTGGTAAAAGATGAAGCCGCAGGTTATACTCGCAAATCACCTAGTATATCAACTTATAAGGGGCAAATCTTTGTAGCTTTTGAATTAATAGAAGGAACAAAATTGGGTGGAGGACGTCCAGAAGTAGCATTTTCATTCTCAACAAACGGAGACACATGGACAGATAATTACATGGGTGATTTCAAAATTTACTTCAATCCTGGTATTTTCTTTGCAATCGCAACTGTAGGATGTTTTGCAATTGTTTTGCCTGTGTATCTAATATCATCCAAAGTTAAAAAGAAGTAGTTTTACTTCTCCTTCTTCTATTTATTTTTCAAAATTGTAAGAATACTTTTTTATATTTCACTTGCCAATTTACAAATATGTCTAATTCGACATACAACGGTCTTATTATCATACTAGGTTTTTGTCTTATAGGATTACCAATAATATTCGTCTCTTTGAGCACAGCTCCTCCTCCTTTAACACAGTTCCAAAGTACTATGAACTTTGTATCTATTCCTGGTGATACATTAAGCGAGGAAATACTGGAAGATATGAAAGACATTAATGGTAGCACATCTGATCTCTGGGATGATATTTCCGCTATCCCTCAACTCGCTAATATTAACAATATTTCTGAGTTAATACTAACAGAAAATGCGTTTATGAGTAATTACAGTACAGATGTTTATACAGGATTTAGCAAAGAAATTCATCTATTCATACTAAATATGCAGATAACTACAATTCCAACTGTTAATGAAACAAAAGATTCTTTTATGGAATTATTTGGTGGATCAAACGGAACAATGTTTTCTTATATGTATTCACCAGATGAATGGCATTCCTATTATATCGATCAACCCAACTATCCTTCAGTTAATGAAACCATAGAAACTTTCCACGCAAATTTTGAATATATGGTCAGCATCTCTTTCTTTGTCGATTTAGATATTAATGGAACACAGATGACTACAAGTTTCGAACGTTTAGTGTTTGTTGATGATTCTGGAATTGTCCTACTCTTCCTCACCAATGAGGTTGCATGGGAAACAAAATAACTTGATTCTTTTTGTGTGGTAAAATGTCAAAAGAATGGCGATTGTTGAATTTAGGAGAAGTACCTTGGAAGAGGACTCAATCAATATATCACGCTTTAGCTTTAACTCAAGAAGAACTAAAAACGCCAAACACTCTTATAATTATTTGGCCCGATAAACCATTTGTATGTATAGGTCTTCATCAAATCATCGATACTTCTATTGATTTAGAAAATATTACTTCCATGAATTTACCTTATATTAGAAGAGCTTGTGGTGGAGGATCTGTTTATTTGAATAATGAACAGATATTCTATCAGATAATTTGCGAGGAAAAAGAATATCCAAAAGAAATGCTAGAATTCTATAAACTATTTCTAACTCCTGTTGTTGAAACTTACAAGCATTTTGGTATTCCAGCACAGTTTGTTCCAGTAAATGATGTAGTTGCTGATAATAGAAAGATAAGTGGAAATGGTTCTGTGACCTTTAACAGCTCAAGGGTTCTTGTTGGTAATTTTATTCTTGATTTTCCTGCTAAGAATATGTCTAAAATTCTTAAAGTTCCTGAAGAGAAATTTAGAGATAAAATAGCCTCTACTCTTGAGGAAAGAATGGGGAGTTTTAAATATTTCTTGAAAAACATCCCTTCGAAAGGAGAGATAATAAAAGAATACATAGTCAATTTTGAAAAAAAATTGAATATAGAACTAATGGAAGGGGAATTACTCCAAGAAGAAATTGATAAGATTAAGGAAATCGATAATTTGTATGATACTGATGATTGGTTATATTATGTTGAAAGAACTGGAAGAGAGACATACCAACAAAAAATAAAAAGTGGAACATATTTCACTTCAGTTATCAAAAAACTGCCAGGTGGATTAATCAATCTATTTCTTCATTTTGACGGGGACAAAATTAAAGATGTTATTATCTCAGGCGATTTTAGCTTAAATCCACCTTTTGTACTTCATGAGATTGAAGAAGGTTTGAAAGGTACACTAATTGAGTATGATGCCATAAGAATCAAACTAGGATTACTTCTAGATGAAAACAATGTAGAAATGCCAGGGATACAAAGAGAAGAATTAGCAAAACTCATTGTAGAGGCATTTGAAAATCTGAAAAAGTGATTTGTGCCATACTAATTACCTTTTTAAATTAGTCAATTAAATCTCATTCGGTAATTATGAAAGTAAAAGTTTTCACTGATGTTACTACATTTATTCCAGAAGAACTTGCGAAGGAATATGATATAGATTTTATCGAACTTTCCGTTTTAATGGAAGATGGCGCTCATAAGGAGAAATCGATTGATCGAGTGGAGTTCATAAACAAAATGAAAGATATGGATCCTTATCCAACAACAAGTCAAGCAAATCCTCATGATTTCCTAGAA
This sequence comes from Candidatus Heimdallarchaeota archaeon, assembly GCA_030611665.1. Classification (GTDB taxonomy): domain Archaea; phylum Asgardarchaeota; class Heimdallarchaeia; order Heimdallarchaeales; family Heimdallarchaeaceae; genus UBA460. Next base: position 9,147 of record JAUWPI010000081.1, read on the forward strand.
TCTTTTCAGAAGGTTTTAAGTGAAGGATATGACCATGTGTTCTATGTTGGGTTGAGTAAAAATCTTTCTCAATCACAGAATTCTGCAAACATAGCTATTAAGAAACTAAAGAAAGAACAAGCCACTGTTTATGATAGTGAAATTATGGCTCCTTGCCAAGGAATAATGGCTTTATCTGCTTCAAGACTCTTTAAGAAAGGGAAAAGCATCGAAGAAGTTATTGCTTATCTTGATAGTCTTAAAAATAAGATATACGGAGCAGGTTTATCCTCGAGCTTTGATGTCTTATTCAAAACTGGAAAGGTGAAGAAAGGAGCAGCTATCTCTATGATTTCTACTGTTATGAAATTGAAACCCATGTTTGAACTTAATTTCGAAGAAGGTCTCATAAGTTTAGGAGGTGGAAAAGGTTTCAAAGGTGCAATAAAGAAAATTATGGAGAATATTCAAGAAAAAACTGATCCTGAAACTGAATACATTCTTGTTCTTAGTGATGTTATCTCTCCAGATCTTATGAAGACCATGGAAGAAGAAATCAAAAAGATTAGAAGGATAAAGGAAGTTCATTACTGGCCTATAACAGTAATTGCAGCGCATACTCTAGGTAAGGGTGCAGTTACAGCAGTATTAGGACCTTCTTGGGAGATTTAATCTCTTTTAACTTTCTTTTTTAAAAATAAGTATGTTCTCTTTTTGCATTATATTATAGAGACCAAAGATGATTTTGTCTATATTTTTCTCAAGTTTGTAGCCTATTTTCTTGAATTGATTTATAGTCATTTCTACTGTTTTGATTTCTTCATTGTTAAATCTAGCATTGCCAATAATTATTACACAGTACTTGCCTTTCTTTAACACTCTATCCATTTCTAGATAGATTTTTTCCATGTCTTCATTATAGCTAGATATCTTGTCTTTACCTTTACCTCTAACACCTATGAAATCATTTCTGATGACATCAATATCGTGTCCAAGAGCTGAATGCGCGTGCTTATCGTTCTCTATATAATCTAGAGCAATAGAGTATGGAGGTGAAGAGACAATACCGTCAATTGAATTTGAGTCTAATTTTAACTCCCTTGAATCTCCTTGGTAAATATCAACTTTACCTAGTTTGAGATTGTGTTCTTCTTGTAAATCTGCATAATCGGAAACTGATGTTATCATCTTTGCTGAATTCTTTAGAAATGATTTTCTGAAATCTTTCTTTTTTCTTCGCATCTTGTCGCTATGAGCTATTAGCTCTGAAACTTTGAAAAAGTTTCTTACTTCAGGTTCCTCTATTGAATTAATTATTTGAGAAATCTTTGTGATTATTTCTTCTTCTTGATTACTCTGTATTTTTCCGAGTTTCCCCTCAATTTCAGTATGATGATAGATAATATCCTCTATCGAACCTATAGACATGGTTTTGGCCTGAGAGATTAAACTACATACTTCTGATATATCAACACCAATGCAGTTGATGCCTAATAATTGAGCTTCTAATGCTGTAGTTCCACTACCAATAAAAGGATCCAGTATAGTTTCACCTTCTTTTACTCTCATGTAATTGATTAAAGCACGAATCATTTGAGGGTGGAATTTTCCTTTATAAGGATAAAACCAATGTGTAAGATATTGGTTAATTGACCTTGTAATGTTTTTAGAAGTTATACTTTTATAAAGGCTTGATTTTGAAAGAGCAGATCCGAAATAAGCTGTTCGCGAAAGAAAATGTTCTAAATTAGGTATTTCTTTGACAGAGAAATTACGAAAATCTTCAGATACTTTGTAGTCGATATCAAAACTTTGTAATTCTAACTGAGCAAGAACTAGTTCATAGATGAATTGGACATTCCAAAAAAGTTCTATGTTCTTAAAATTGCTTTTATTCTCGCTCATCTGTCAACACTACCTTCAATAATATTGTGTTCTTGTCTCCTTTTTATGCCTTTAAACTAATGATTTAAAAATCTATATAGTGCGAAAGATTTTAATTTGAGCTGGTAGATGAGGGTTTGATGGAAGAGATGTATATATTCAATGGACTAATGATTGCATCAGCTGTAATAGCCGTAGCAATGTTCGTATTATTATTTTTCATCTCTGCTCCATACGGGAGACATGTAAGAAGGGGATGGGGGCCAAGCATCTCAAGTAAAGCAGGTTGGATAATTATGGAAGCTCCTGCAGTAATTATCTTTGGGGTCATACTAGCATTTAGCGAGAGAAAATTTGATTTACTTCCTTTAGCTTTTGCTTTTCTCTGGTTATCTCATTATATTCAAAGAGATTTGATATTTCCATTCTTCCTAAGAACAAACAAACGAATGCCCATTCTAATCATGTTCTTTGGTATGTTGTTTCAAACCTCAAATACTTACCTAAACGCTAGATGGATCTTTTATCTTGCACCAGATGGCTATTATCACGAGAACTGGTTTTTGGATTCTAGATTTATCATAGGTGTAATCTTGTTTATAGTCGGTTATATAATCAATAGACACTCTGATATCATACTTAGAGATTTAAGAAAACCAGGTGAAAAAGGATATAAAATACCTTTTGGAGGATTTTATCGTTTTGTATCAAGTCCTAATTATCTAGGAGAAATCATTCTCTGGACAGGTTGGGCATTAGCAATTTGGAGTCTTCCAGGTTTACTATTCATAGTGTGGACACTTGCTAATCTTATTCCAAGAGCAAAGTCTCATCATGAGTGGTATAAAAAAACGTTTGAGGGTTATCCTGAAAACAGAAAAATTATTTTTCCATTTCTTTATTAGGAGAAGAGCTTTTTTCCATATATTCAAGTAAATCGTCTTTATTAATTAATCTATAACTAGGAAAATAGGTTGTTCTATAAGTTTCTGAGTGGTGAAGAAGAGGCAGTTCAGAACTTTTTTCAATTTTTTCAGTCAGCTCTAGAACAACCTTCATCCACTGTTGAACAAGATATTCATCTCTTTTAGAAGTCATAATGTAACATTTATCGCTTAAATCAATCAACTCTCTCCAGTTTTTCTTGAAAATCTTAGTAGTTTTAGGAGTAGATTTTTCAGCTTTCATCATCAAGTTCCATAGATCATGCAACTTCCCTAGATTTTCATTTTTCCATACTCTAAGGCTGATTCTACAGAGAAATGTTTCATTGTTTAGGATTTCAAATAATCTCTCATCTGGAAGAGGTTTTGATGCCATACTTAACTCATCATTAAGGTATTGTACAACACTCTCTTGATTCTTATTTGAAAGAAGATGTGTCCATCCACAAGAACCTTGTAAAACAAATTTGTATACATCCTGCCATTCTAATCTTGGATATTTCTTAATATGTTCAATTATAGGATGATGAATTGAATTGTCTAGCTGAAGAGATATAGTATTACCAGATATTTTGGGTATTAAGCTCTTGAATTCAGTTAAAATATTCATTCAAATATATTTAATATGAACCATTCTAAAGATTTTAGGTTTAATGTCTTTAATAAACATGTGAAACTTAATAATACTATTTATTGTATGAGGATTTTGACTTTTCATCTTGTTACTAAGTTATTTTATTTAAAAGAAAACTATTTAATTATATTATAACTAATTTTTTTGTACATTTTTTTTGTGCTTAAATGCTGTGGTGTTAAGTATACTTTGAAGGATTGTAGCTAAGCACCATGCCTGTGGTGATCCTTGGGGGTTACATCCTATAAACAACCAAAAGCGAACCGTAAGCATTTTTGCAATAAGATGTGGGCGGTGTAGGAGGGGATGTGACGTCCCCATGATGTGCCATAGGCACTTCTAAAGAATTTGTACCAGTACTTGAACGCCTATTTTGTCGGTAATACAAAGAGAAAATAGAGGTGTATAGGGCTTGTAAGTATGAACAAAACAAGACCACACCTCTATAGAAAATATGGTAAGAGCTTTTATAAACTTTTGAGT
>JAUWPI010000178.1 GCA_030611665.1 Candidatus Heimdallarchaeota archaeon
GAAAAACTCATTCTCCCATCATCAGATGAAACTTGCTGAAGAATTATCTGCCTTTTTAATTTGATCTGGTATAGCTATTGAACCGAATCGAGATTCATATGCTTTTAATTGATCATTTAGAACTTTAGAAAGTATTTTTAGTTGTTGAGGAGAAAAATTAATTTCTGTGATGATCTCCTTTATTATTGCTCTTGGAATTAAAGCACTTGGTCCAACACTTGGATCTAAAGCATATTCTGCCTTATCTTTAAAAATTATAAGCTTGAATCCTGCAATTGAATGAACCATCTGAATACTCTCTGCATAATAACTCTCCATATCTTCTTTTCGCTCTACTTTTATCGGAATATTACTACTCATGATTATAACCAATTAGAAGTCGAAGAACCAATTAAAAAACTATTGTTTTGAATAAAAACATACTCAATATACATTTTGTATTTGTAAAAAACTTTTTTTACTCTCGCTATAAGCAGAAGTTGATGTCAGTCGCTTTAGGAATCATTTTGTCATTTACTGCAGCTTTTGCCTGGGGTACAGGTATGGTAATATTCAAAGTTGGAGTGAAGAACATATATCCTTTGACTGCAACGTACGTAAAGGGGTTATTAGCTGTTCCCATATTACTAATAATTGGACTAATCATCTACACGCCAAGTTCTTTTGCTCAACCATTTCTCGGAGAAAATCTTCTATGGTTAATTTTGTCAGCTATTTTTATTGCCCTTGGTGACTTCTTTTCTTTATTCTCCCTAAGAAAGATAGATGTCTCCATTTCTCAACCGATTACTACAATTTATCCTTTTATCACTATTTCTTTACTTGTAATTACAGGAACAGAAATAAGTTGGATAATTATTGCAGGGGCTAGTCTGATTGTAATCGGAGTCGCGATAATTACTTATTTTTCAAGAACAAAAGGGAATAAGAAAAATGAAACTAAAGAGAGCTCAATAATTGAAAACACAGAAGAATCAACCGAAGCAAAAAACAGGAAATCGTTCATCTTAGGAATAATCTTTGCCATAATTGCTGCAGTTTTTTGGGGAGGAACAATATTTTTTACCAAGAAACTGTTAGAGGGTACAGACATAGAAGTTATTCCAATGATGGGTGTTCGAAATGGTATAATGGTAGTAATGGCCCTTTTGGTTGCACTTTTTTCATCATTGATTAAGAACAAAGGCATTAAAATTCCCAAGAACATTCAGTACAAAGAATTAGGGATTTTAATGGGTGGAGGAGTAATCTCATGGTGTATAGGAGGCGTATCATTTTTCACTGTGATTGGAAATACTTGGATTGATACAGCAATTAGTACACCGCTTTCATCGATTTCGCCATTCTTCGTACTGCTACTAGGAAGCATTTTTCTTAAAGAGAAAATCAAAATCCCTCAAATCATAGGAGTAGCGATAATTGTTGGAGGTTCTGTAATTCTGGCTCTTGCAACAGGATAGAAAATTGATAGAATTAATCCATTGAAAAAAAAGAAAAAAAATATTGTACTACTTTTACTCAGCTGTTAGTCCTTTGACAAATTCAAAAATGAATATTAACGCAGCTAGATAGGCTACAATTGCAAGTGGTCCTAAGAAACCACCAAGATCAGCTAGAAACTCTGACACCCAAAGAGATGTCGCGCTAACTGCCCAATCTAAGAATACCCATACTAGCAAAAGTCCAAAAACAGCTTGTAAGATCGACCATACTTTACTCATATATTACACCTATTATTTTTTTGCTATATTCCTAAATGTATTAGAGATTAAAAATCTTTGCAAATAAATTGAGCTATGAACAATCTAATAATTATTCAAATCACGAATTGTATATGTTTAACAAGAAAAAAAGAAGAAAATTAGCATATTGCGTGATATGCTTGCTTTATTTCAATTTTGTAATTATCCTTTTTCTTGAACGATTATACCTTTGACTAATTGCAGTATACCTACAACAACAAAGCAGTAAGCCCAGAAAGCAAAGACATTCCACCAATCTGAACCGATTGTTCCAAAGAATGCTGTATTCATACCTATAATGTCGTTAAATGTATCAAATACAGAAATTCCACAAATTAAAATGAACAAAGATTGAATAATAGATATTACTTTATAACCTGCCATACACTAATTCTATCAATCCGATATAAAAATATTTTCTGAAGTTGTCAACTTAAAGGAGTTTGTATTTCTTCCCCAATTTTTCTGCCAAGGCTTCTTCCTCTAAAGCATGTTTTTCATCTTTTGTTAGAACCCCTGGTAGCCACTCAGGTGAGGTCTTAGCGATTTCTTTGAAGTATGTACGTATAGCTCTTCTTAATGCTCCTACTGCAAGACTACCGCAATGAGTTTTAACTTTTGGTAAACCACCTAGAGCTTCTGAAACATCATTCCAGGTAAAATTCCAAGCTTCTTCTAGCGTCTTATTCTCTATCATAATTGTCAGTTGACTAGCAGCTGCAATGTTGGATGCACAACCATATGATTCAAAACTTGATTTAGTAATTGTATCTTTATCATTAATTTTAAGATAAAAAGCAATCATATCTCCACAAGCTGGGCTTCCAGCTGATGCAACGATTGTTGCGTCTTCCATTCTACCAAGATTTTGAGGGTTTTGGAATAATTCTAAAACTCGAGGAGAGTATGGTAAAGGTATTCTACTTGACATTTTTTCTCTTCCTTATAATGATATTCCACCTGTAATCGATCTTATTCTTTCGATAACCTTTGGCATTGTCTCTAGGACATAATCAATTTCCTTTTCTGTATTTATTCGTGTTAGTTTCATCAATAAACTTCCATGAGCTTCTTCTGGTTTCATTCCAATTGCAGTAAGGATATGACTTGGCATTAATACTCTACTTGTACAAGCACTTCCACTTGAAGCATAAATTCCTTTCATGCTACTTTCTACTGTTAGAGCTTCTCCTTCGCATCCAAGGAAGCTTATATTTACATTATCAGGTGCTCTATTTTTTCCTTGAGGACCATTAATATCTGTCCGAGGAATTGTTGTTTGAAAACCATATAATAATTTATCTCTAAGTCTAGTAGTCTCTGCGTTTATCTCCTCAAATTTATCAAATTGCAATTCTACTGCCTTAGCAAAACCTGATAATAATGCAGGGTTTTCCACGTCTGGAGATAAAATTTCCACACTCAACTGACCTTCATAGAGTGGTCTTATTTTAATTCCATCTTTCACATATAAGCCAGCAATTCCTTTTGGTCCAAGAATTCTATTACTACTTATAGTTGCTAAATCTACTTCTAATTTGCTATAATCCAAAGGTACTCTTCCAAATGCAGATGTAGCATCTGTATGAAATATGATGTCTTCATTTTTGTCTTTTACAATTTCGAAAGCTTCCTTGACAGGTTGAATGGTTCCAATTTCGTGATTAACTGCTTGTATGCTTGTTAGTAGAGTATCATCATCTAATTTCTCTTGAAGAATGTCTGTATTTACTACACCATCATTTGAGACGGGTATAATTTCTACTTTGACACCTTCCCCGTAAAGAGATTTTGCTGAATGAATAACACTAAGATGTTCTACTTCTGAGAGAATGATTTTTTTCTTCTTCTTATTTGCTCGAACAATTCCCTTTATTGCAAGATTGTTTGATTCAGTAAAACTATGAGTAATTGCAAGTGATTGAGGATTAATATTAAGAGGTTTAGCAATTGTTTTTTTTGCTCCCATGTAGAAATCATAGGTCTCCCATCCAAAACGGTGAGTTATAGCAGGATTGCCAAATTTCCTATCTAGATAAAAAGGCAGCATTGCATCTAATACTTCTTTTTCTATTTTGGATCCATTTTCCCAATCCAAGTATACTTCAGTTATTGCTTTTCCATGCTGGTCAAGCAACTTATCTATGTCTGACATATTTTTTACCTAACTGAATAATTTATCGAGCAAAGTTTCTATATGGTCTACTTCTGTAAGCATAATTTTCCCTGTTTTATAGTAAGAGAGGAGTGTTTTGCCAAATTGATATTTCTCTATTAGATTGCCAACTGATTGAATGAGTATGCATTTTTGTTTTATCTTCTCATGAGCTTCTTCCATTGTGTCCCATTTTAACATAACAACAAAGGAATTATCTTTCTTACAGCTATCAAGGAAAGATTGAACATACTTCTGGTACAATTAGTTGACACCTCTCTTCAGATAATACTAATTATTGTGATTTATTTAACCTTTGTTTATTTCAAAATTTCCTTTATTACTAGAAAAAAAATTTCCTACAAGCATCACTTAGATTCTGATAAATCAAATTTTTCTAATAATTCAACTGTAATCTTATTTGACCTAGCAATCTTTTCATACATTTTAGTAGCTGGTTTAATAATTCTCTCTTGAGTTTTATAGTCAATTCCAATTAAGCCAAATCGAGGTTCAAATCCTTCATTCCACTCAAAATTATCGATAGCTCCCCAATAGAAGAATCCTCCTATATCTGCACCATCATCGATTGCTCTTTTCACTTGAATAAGATGCTTTAGAATGTATTCCTGTCTAAAATCATCATCTAAGGTTGCTAGACCGTTCTCTGTTACATATATAGGAATTTTCAATTCTTTGTGAACTCTCATCAAACCTTTGTAAAGCCCTAATGGATACACTCCCCAATCCATTTGTGTCACTCGTTTATCGTTTGGTAATTTCATCTCTAAATCAATAAAATTTCCACGTTTATGAATGAAATTTGCAACATTGTAATAATTAAAACCAATAAAATCAGATGTATCCCTAAGCCATTTCTTCTTCACAAAAGGGATAAATGGATCTTTACCAGTTCTGATCATATCAAGAGTTACTTGATTAAAGAATTTATCGGCTATTTTTGCGACGACTTTTGCCCATGTCTTTCCTTCTTCTTTTTGTATGAAATATGGAAAGTTTTTTACTATTCCAACTAGGCTTTTTGGATTGTGTTCTTTGATTTTATGGTAAGCAATAGCATGAGCGTGGAGAATGTTTCGAGTTCCTTTGAGAAATGCTATCAAGGATTGCTTGGCGGGAGGTCCTTCATCATACAAATAATACATTGATGCAAAAATGTTAGGTTCGTTTATAATGTTTTTTTGTGTAACTCTGTAATTAACAGTGAATCAATAGAAAAATGGTTATCGTGTGGGGTTTTAATAAGAAAAACTAATCAAAGTAGTGATGACGACTGTGTTAAGAGCAGAAGTGATGGAAACAAAAGCATTTCCAGCTTTACGCACCATTTGTCATCAGGTAA
>JAUWPI010000062.1 GCA_030611665.1 Candidatus Heimdallarchaeota archaeon
TAACTAACGGGCTAGTAGCTCAGCTAGGTAGAGCAGCAGGCTTTTAAGATAGGTAGGAGAGCCTTCCCATCGAAAAAACTTGCTGGCCGCCGGTTCAAATCCGGTCTAGCTCGCCACTTTTCTTTATACCATATATTCTCCTGCAAATAGTTCTATCCATTTTTTGTATGGTTTTTTCACCCATGGGTACAAGCAAGGGTCCTGAATGTAACTCTGCTTCTTTACTTCGTTATCTTTCTGAGATGCCTCTAATTCCTACAACCTTTCTTACTTTACAAAATCTCTCTTGGAAAGCGATAGATTCTTCTTCAGTCCAGATTACCATTCAAGATAAAGGTCTTGAAGAGACATGTGTTTTCACTTTCAATGAAAAAGGAGAGATAGCTAAGATGGAAGCTGATCAAAGAGCTCGCGGTGTCAAAAAGGGTTATTCAATGGATAGATGGTGCGGTCACTTCAGTAACTATAACGAATTCAACGGTATCAAAGTTCCCACTGAATTCATTGCTGAATGGAATCTTCCTGAGGGTGATTTTCAATATGCCAAATTCAAGGTTGATACTCTCGAATACAACAAATTAAATTAAGTAATCTTTCTTTACATCACTCTTCCTAATTGTATAATAGGATCCTTGAACATATTTCTCTTGTTCAACTCCTCCACGGAAAGTATTAACATTTAACCCATTTTCTTTTGCTATCCAATAAGCATAGAGTGGTGCGACAACGCCGTATGGTATAATAGAGAACTCTTCTTTTCCAGTGAAGGGTATATCTATCCATGAATGCAAATCGAAATTTGGTTCTTTATTAGATAGCACAACAGGGTCAGCTTTAATAGTGTTTTTCAGGACAGGAGAGATTTCTGCTACTCTTTTAAACGACTCTCCTTCTGGAGCAATAAACATGATTGAGGTTCCTTCTTCTGTTACAAAATAAGACGTGTGGCAGTATTCCTCAATCTCCTTGCTGAAACCTGGTAGTGAGAATTCATACATTTTGAATTCACCAAACATAGCGTTTCCATAATTTGGTCCTGACGCAGAATATATCTGTCTTGAAGATGCATGCTCGATTGCTAAAGATTTGATTGTTGTATTATTGATAATTTTCTTAACCACGTTTGGAATTTGTTCAAGTTCTGAATAATCTGGATCTTTCTGTAAACTCACTGCTATAAGCTGGAGTGTCATCTGAACTGCAGTATAACTCTTTGTCTGGGGAACATCATGCTCATATCCAACATATTTACTGCTAGTTTCTCCTTCATATGAAGTAGTTTTCAAAGATTGAAGATTAGATGATTTTGCATATAGAAACTCATTTGACAATTCAGCTACAGGGCTTTCAGGATTATTTGTTATTGCTAAAACATGTGCTCCTTTACTCTTTGCTGCATGTATTGCTTCAATTACTCTTGGGGTTTTTCCACTAACTGAGATAGGGATCAATAGCGTTTGTTCATCAACGAAGTTGGGAATCTTGTATCTATATCTTGAAAATTCCATTGGATAAAGAGCAAAAGTACTTATTCCAGATTCAGCGAAAGCATACACATTTGTTAAAGCTGCACAATAAGAATCTCCACTTCCGGTTAACACTATCTTGTTAATATTGTTTTCAGCTATAATCTTTGTTACTATTTCATAGATCTTCTCCTTATCCTCTACGATCAGCTGTTTCAGAACCTTAGGTTGTTCTTCTATCTCCTGCAACATATAATCCTTCATTTTCCTCAATTAACGCTTCAGTTTCGCCTTTTTAATTTATCTCACTATTAATAATCAAATAAGACATATCCCAACCTTTTCTCTATTATAACGGATTATTTTTATTGCCCTTCTCTTTTCCTACTTTGAATAAGATTTGATGTTCAGATGAGATTCTTTCAGCCTATTAAACAAATTGGATATTCACGAACATTAGCTGAAACAAGGACTCATTTCCCTATATCACCAGGTCTGATAGCCATAAATCAACCAGAGATAACTGAAGGTTATGCAGCTGTTTTTGATATGCCTTTTCCACCTAAATTTGATGACATAAACAAAATAGAGTATGACTTAGCTTGGATACTTCCAGAAGACAAAATGGATAAGTATCATTCATCCAAATTTCAACTGACAGAACAACCCTTCTACCCTCCCTTTGCAGATGAAAGTTTTATTGTCAGTGACTTTGAGAATTATATAGATAGATTCCTGTCTTCTCCAAAGTTGGACACAGCTATATTCACATTACTTATTTCACAGATCAATAATCCACGTTTTAAGGAAATCATGGATACAGAGTGTTCGTTATACATTCTTTCTGGTTTAACCTCATTATTTAACAATCAACGACGTATAACAGAAACGTTAGTACAACTGAGAGAAATGTTATCACCAGATATTGCTTTATATGCTCCTGGTCCCATATCACCTTCCCTTTACTCCTTCTTAGTTTACATGGGGATAGACTTCTTCGATAATTCTTTTGCACATTATGTATCGAAAAACGGTTATTTTCTTACAGAGGATCAAGTTTACAGACAATCCATCCATCCAAAATGTTATTGTCCTCATTGTACTGGTCCAGAACCAAATCTGTTTAAACACAATGAAATGGTAACTAAGAATACACTATCTCGAATAAGATATTCAATTGAGAGAGGTATTTTTCGAGCACAGGTTGAGAAAGATGTTCATAATAATGTGAGTTTCGCAGCAGCACTCAAGAGAGTTGATACTCATTTCAACGAAAATCTTCGAAGAAGAACACCAATGATATCATCTTCCCCCGTCAGATGTATAGGGGAAGAATCATTTGACCGACCCTTGATAACAGAGTTTAGAGAAAGAGTACGAGAGAGGTATAAACCAGACCCCAATTCAAATTTAGTAATACTATTACCTTGCTCAGCAAGGAAGCCTTATTCCTTTTCGAGAACTCACAAGTTCTTTCATAAAGCTATGAGAAATGCTGGAAAGGGTGTATTCAAGTCACTTACTGAATTAATTATAACATCTCCACTATCTGTCGTCCCCCATGAACTAGAAGATATTTATCCAGTAAAATATTATGACATTCCTGTTTCAGGCGAGTGGTCTGAAAAGGAAATTAAAGTTACAGCTGAGCTTCTTAATAATGTTTTATCACATTTTCCAAAAGACACTGTAATCGTCAACCATACACACGGAGGAGGGTACGAGGACATTGTGGAAAAAATCAGAACAACTTCGTCTTTTGATATTAGAAATACAGCAAAGGACGCAAGCCCAACAAGTGAAAAATCTCTGCAACAATTGACTGACACATTAATAGAAATTCAACAAACAAAAGAAAAAGATGAACAAAAGGGGATCTCTAGCAAAGTAAGAAAGATTCAAGCTGTTGCAGATTTTGAGTATGGACTAGGATCTGGAGAAATCTTGTTCCCATATTCTGTAAGAATTAAGGGAAAATATCCTCGTGACCAACATATCTACTTGGATAAGGAACATATAGCAACTTATGTTACAAGAAGTGGTTATTTATCGCTCTTTCCTAAATACGCCAATTTGATTTTGAGCAAAACTGAGAATATCCTCGAATTTGGAGCAGAACGGGTTTCTGGGAGCAACATTTATGCTCCTGGTGTCGTTTATGCTAACAAGAGAATCCAACCAAATGATGAAATTTTCATCGTCCATGAAAATCAAATAATAGCCACCGCTACTGCTCTTGTCTCTGGAAGCGATATGAACAAAATGACTTCAGGGATTGTTGCAGAAGTTAAGAAGAAAGTGAGGAGTAAGAAATGAAAATTAACAAAAACTTTGCTGAGAAAATCAATCGGATTAGGGAAGCAGAGCTCCCCTCTAGATCTCATACACGAAAAGTCGTTTTCTGGGAAGAAGATACTCGTCTTCTATCAGAGCAAGGAAAAGCTTTAGTCTTCATACTCCCTACAAGAGGGTGCTCATGGGCTCTATCAAAAAGTGGTGGTTGTTCAATCTGTGGATATGTTTACGATAATCCTCAACAACCTGATTTTACACTGATTCTATCCTCATTTCAAAAAATTTTGAAGAACAAACTAAATAAAGAATTCACGTATTCGGTGAAGATTTTTACAAGTGGGAGTTTTCTTGATACAAAAGAAGTTCCAGAAGAGTTTCAACTGAAAATGCTTGAAGAGCTGTCGCAGTATGAAGTAATTAAAGAGGTGGTGGTTGAATCTAGACCTGAATACATTAAAGATTCATTACTCAAAAACATATCAAAGAAAATTGATATGTCCATACTAGAAATAGCAATTGGATTGGAAAGCTCAAGCAATTCTATTCTCATGAATTCTATAAACAAAGGTTTCTTCTGGGAGGATTTCGAAAAAGCTGCAAGTAAAATAAAAGAAAATGGTGCGCGAGTTAAGGCATATCTATTATTTAAACCTCCTTTCGTTTCTGAATATGATTCAATGCGAGATATGCTATTAAGCGTAACAAAGATAGTTTCTTTAGGTATTGATACTATCTCGATTAATGCCATAAGCATTCATCGTGGAACATTTCTTTCACAACTATTCGAAAAGAACGAATACAGAACACCTTGGTTATGGTCTCTTCTTTATTTATGCAAAGAAATCAAGGAACAATATCCTGATCTAAGATTAATTTGTGATATTGTTGCTGGAGGTAATGTTAAAGGAGCTCACAATTGTGGTGAATGTGATCAGCACGTTATCAAGGTGATAAAAGAGTTTACAATGTCACAAGATATTGGAGTATTAAACAAAGAGATTAGTTGTTCATGCAAATATGAATGGAAAAGTAACCTCATACATGAGAAACTCAGCATTTCAGAACCGGTAATTCAAAGAAATGTGCTATAGAAGTTAAATGCTAAACTTTTGATGTTTTGTAATCTATAACGACATCCTTGATTCTTTTTGCTATTCTCTCAAAAATTGGACTCATTAAAACAACATCTACATTCTTTTTTGCTATAGCATAGAAGAAGTTATTTTCATTGAGTAGAACGAAAATTATCTGATATGATTCCGTTACATCTATAGATTTCTCTAAACTTTCATCATTTAGCATCTCCAAGATATCTAAGAGGAATTTTTCACAAATTTGTAGAGTTTTATTCACAAAAACCTCATCGAGTTTTCCATTCTGAAAGAAAAGCGTAGCAGTTTTAGTATCATGTTCAACAAAAACTAGATGTTCAATCCCACTTATGGAATTCAAGATATTGAAAGTTACAGCACTCAATTTTTGCTCCTTAGAAGATTCACTTTCTTCTTCTGTTTTCTTTGTTTCTTTAGGAGCGAGTTTTTTCGTTGCTTTTTGTGAATCTTTTTTCTCTCCTATAATCTGTGGCAGAAAAGCAATCTCATCATAATTAATGGAAACATCTACTAGCTCAAGTTCTAGTGAAACTGCTTCTTTTTGCTGTTCTTTGCGCTTTTGGAAGGAAACCACATCACCAAAAATTTCTTCTATGGTTTGATTAAAAACAGCTGATGCACCTGAAAATACTCTCTGATCACCGCTATAGAATTTCGTTTTTGACTTCTCTTCGAATATTTCTGATAGTTGCTCAATTAATGTTTCAGCAATCAATTTATCAGGTAAATTATGATTCAAAACATAAGTAATATCTTGAATTTTAATGAAGGATATTTTAGATTTTGTGAGCTCTATGGTCCCTTTTTTTGAAATTTGGGTGTCCTCTGCGAATGTGCAGAAAGCTTTGAGAACATTTGATAAAATTTGTTGAGGACAATTGTCAGGATTAAACACACTCTCCTTTAGTATGTTACCCTCTTTATCTCCTAAAAAGAATCCAAAGATTAGGCTAGAATATTCTGAAAGTATTTTAGTTATATTCTCTACCGTGTAAATCTCCTCGTTAGAATTATATCAGAGTTCATTCATAAATATTATTGGTTAAGGCTAATTGTTATATTGGAAAATGATAGAAAATTCCAAGTGGTTCTCTTTCTTGACAGTATAATGCATTCATTATATAATCGCAAAAAGCTAGTTTAGTTTAAGAATTCTATACGGAATGAATTTAAATCAATAGAATTAATACTAATTATCAAAATAATGGAACTTACTAAAAACGTAAAAAGGTTTGAAAATAAAAGTAAAACAAGCTGTTAATATGTTAAAAACTGTCCGTGGAGAGATATCATAGATGGATGATTACCATAATAAAACTAATCTGTTTGAATTCCTCAAATTATTGCAGAGAGGAGAGTTTAAGGAGATTAAAGGAGTTCTTGAAATCATCAAGAATCTTAGCATCATCATTGAAAAAACGCTTGATCCTTCTATAGTACTCATTAACTTCTATGATCAAGAGAAGCAATTACTCATACCTTTTTCTGTATCTGGCTCAGAAGTACAGAAAGAAGAATTAGAGCTTGAAATGGACGCATTTGATAGCGATAATCCTTACACAGATATTTTTACTTCATCTAAACCAATCTGGGTTGAAATGGATTCACTTTCAGATAGATTCGAGCTAAAAGAAAAACTAACCGAGAAAGGCATTAGTGCTGCGATAATTACACCATTAATATATGATAATACAACTATTATAGGCACCCTCACAATCTTTCTTTTTCCGGAAACAAAGAAATATAATGAAGAAAACTATTTTGAAATAATTGATGGTGTTTCACACACGATATCGTCTCTGATTTCTTCTTGGGTTGAAGAATATAGCTCCCTTCTTAAACAACAACAAACCGAGCTTATTGTCGAGATGTCAAATCTTACATTAGAAACAACTGAAGTTAAAATCATTCTCAACAATATTCTCCCCAAAGTTAAGAAGAGAACAGATATTGAGCGCATAGGGGTTTTTATCAAAGACATTAATCATTTTACACTGATTCAGCATATTGGTTTAAATGAAGATATTGTAAGTTATTATTCAAAACCCAATTTAGAGGTTGCAAATTTACCTTACTTTAACACATCAAATAAAATAGAGAACGTAGATTTTACAACCGACTCTGAACAGTTTGGTGTTATACTCCCTATTGGTTCAACAAATATTATGCTTGGATTCCTTCTAGTATTATCACCCTTTAAGGAGAACTTATCAGAAGCCAACATTCATTTCCTTAGAATTTTAGCAAATCAGCTGTTTCTCACACTCCAACGAAAAAGATTGCTTGATGATATTCAGCAAATAACTCAAACTTCTGAATATTCGTCTTTTCCCATCTTACTTGTTAATAATAAAAATGAGATACTATATCTTAACAAACAAGCAGAAAAAACTTTCAACTTAAGCTATGATGAAATAATAGGATTGAAACTTGATTATTCCTTAAAACTACAAGAAGAAAAAGCAACCTTAATTCACGATAAAATAAGTGATGCAATAACTAATATCGCAAAAGGAACAATGAAATTAGATATTGAGGTAGCTCAATTAGGACAGCTAGATACTCGAACGTTCTTTGTTCAGCTATCACCTACAATAAATAATCTTACAGGGGAATATTGTGTCGCATTGTCTCTTGTTGACATATCCGAAGCTACAAAGTTACAATCAATTGCTGAAGAGTATTCAAATAGATCACGAATGTACCTGAATGTACTTACTCATGATATTTACAATATACTTTTCGGCATTTCTGGTTATTATGAATTATTAGAAGACAAAAATTCTCCGGAAGATAATCAAGTTATACAACGAGTAAGCACCCTTGTAAAAAGAGGAACAGCTATAGTTCAAGATATTAGATTGCTCTCAAATGTGTTAGATATATCAACAAGTGCAGAAAGGATGTATATCCCCCTGAAAATGACAATTGAACGAGTCATAACAAAGATTAAAGGGGAGTTTGAGGATAAGAAAATTGAAATCACTAATGTTCTTCCTACAGAAATAAGAGTAGTTGCGGGTGTTTTTCTTTATGAACTATTTCTCTATACTATTACAAGTTTGATTCAAAAGTCTGCAAACAAAGAAGTGAAGATAGAGATATCTGGAGAGCAATCTGAAATTGAAGATGAGCCTTTTATCAAGGTTAAAATTATTGAAAGAGAAGGAACAAATCCTGAAATAAGAGAAGAAATTCAAAGAGCTCTCAGTTTATCACCTTTTGACGAAAACGTTCGTAAACATCTTGGATTTATGATTGTAAATGAAATAGCTAAAAAATACAATTATTCAGTAAAAATGACAGAAATAGATGAGAAAGATTGGAAAAAAGGATCGATTTTCGAGATAACAATGCCAATTCTCAGTGAATTAGAAATGGATGAAAAGTAAAAAGAGTAAAAGGTTTTACAATCGAGTAACAAATGTCATCTGAATAGAAGAAATTTCCTCTATCGAATTCAAGAATGTTTCAAGTTGATCTTGAGCACCATTTTCCTCAGGTATGATGAATTGCCCGATTATACCGACCATACCGAAAAATAGCGGTTTTTCTTCAGGATTACTTTGCATTTGAAATTTTGGATCTAGACTATTTCTAATTACTTCTTCAACTTTTTTTGGAGTTAAATCTACCGATTCTGGACGAATCTCATAAACTAGTAATACGTCACCCATTACTAACGCCTCTTATGGACCTTGAAAGCTGCATTTTGGGCAGACATAATCATTTCCAAAAAGTCTACATTTTTTACATCGCACAATTACTACATCATTACAGTTAGGGCACGAAAAGCGTGTGGTTCCTTCTTCACTAGGACTAATGGTTTTGTTACAGCTTATGCATCTAGGCATATCAATCATTTTACTCATAGTCATCACTACTACGATATCTATAGGGATACGGATAGAAAGGTGTTTTAAGCTTTTTGACTTAAACTATTTTCTGTCTTTAGATATGTTATAAAAGAAAAATTAACGTAAAGGTTATGATTGAATTTTGTCATACTGTCATATAACTATCTTTACTAGAGTTTCATCGCTGGGTAGCTCACTCTAAGGGGGTAAACCACGTGCCCTCCTACGCCGCCCACACTACGCTTTGGCAATGCTTGCGGATCGCCTTTAAGTAAAATGTTGTAAGCAGCGTTCATCCTTTAAGAATCTGTCTAGATCATTGTAAGAGAGTAATTTGTTGCTTTTCTTCAACTCTTTTTTTATTAGAAAGTTTCCTCGATTGTAAAGGTTCTTAGTTAGATGACAAAGTTTACTTAACTCTTTGTTTTCCCTTACTTCTATTACTTCTGTTCGCAAAACCTTGTTCATCATATGTTTTCTCCTGCTTTCCCTATATAAACTCAGAAAAATCTAATATGACAATATGACAATATTCTTTTATAATTACGACTTGTTCATCTTAGTGTAGAAGAAATACAACACTCTACATTGTAAAAGGACGATAGATATGAGCGGTTATTCTCCGACTTGGACAAACAAAGGTAGTGACAAATTACGAGCATTGCAAACTACAAAGATACTAATGAACACATTAAAACGAATAATATCATCATTTGATATTACTAAAAAGGAAAATGAAGAAGCAATAATCTCAACCATTGCAAATGTAATCTTCAACAATTTCACTCCACATAGAGATTTAAGTATTGAAGAGCAATTTGATTCATTAGTAGAATTCCTTGGTTGGAAAACTATGAACATTGAGAAGAAGGAAGAAAGTGCTATAATCAATTTAGGTGCAAACCGTTTTATTTCTTCAGAGTCTACAGATCTATCTTATCTCCTAATTGTTTCAGGTATAATTCGAGCTCTCGGATATTTCCTGTTTGAGTCGGATGTCATAGTAGAACAAATACCTAGCCAATTTGAATCTCGACAGATGCAGGTAATTATACAAAAGATTGAACATCCAATACCTACAGTAGGAGAAAAAGTTATTGAAGCTAAAACCAGTACTTCGACATACAAACCCATCATAGATATGCAACAAACAATAACTCAATCAAGCAAACCACAACTTTCGACTGAGGAAGAGGAGATTAGATCCTCGATTGGATTAAATCTAGAAGATACATTTTCACCAATCTTAAAAAATTATCCAATTACTAAGGTATTGCCGACTTTTCATCAAGTGTTAGCCGAAATAATTACTACTTTCTTTAGTGATATGGAAGATGCAAATGTTATAAAGGCTAAAACTGAATTTACTGAGAATCACATCTTATATCTCATAGAAATCCTACTCACAAATATAAGAGATACTGAACAAAACATAAGAGAAATATCTTCAATGATTGGTCAATATGTTATTAAAACAATTAAAACTAATGCTACAGATGATTTGTTAAAACATCTACCAGATGATATTACTTCAACAGTATCTCGCAGAGTTGCATATGTTGAATTTCCTGCTAGAAGCCATTGTACTTATGCCCCTGGAGAGAAATGTGTTGAAGGGAAAAGGGATTTGTGTGACTTTGTTCTATATATGTGGGAAGGGATGCTACAAAACCTTCTACCAGATAAAACATTCACAATTGGAGAGAGAATTCCTGCAACTCGAAGAGGTAAATTCTGCTTAGTTGAATTTCTTAAAGGTGAGTAAGAGAAAAACACATCACCTATTTTTAGTAATGTTTAAAACATAAACTGTTTATTGTGGAAGTAGACCTATTCAGAAGGAATTTATGAATACAAAGTTTAGACATTTGAGAGTGATAACATGGGAAGAAGAATTGTAAAAAAAGTCTATAGAGACACTTATGCACGAGGTCAAAGAGACGATAAAGAATTTAAAAACAGATTTATAGTTAAAATTGAGTTAATTTCAATAAAAGTCTTGGAAGATCGAGATTTGTTTGGAAACGAATCTGAACTGTACTTCCGCGTAGGACGAAGGCCTGCTTTTAGCGGAAGAATCCCAAATAGAGGTACAATAAACATGGAAAAGAATGAGCTTTGGAAACCTCCAGAAGGGTTGACACTATATACAGAATTTGTAGATATGCCAGAAGGCGGGGTTATTGGAGTTCCTTTCCATCTCTTTGAACGTGACCCTGGAAAGAATGATGATGAAATTATCAACATTGAATTATCAATTCCACTTGGTTCTTCAGATTACCAGGTTATAACACAAAATTCTGTCAAAATAAAACTAAAGCTATCAGGTCTTAAAACAAGATACTAGTTTTTTTTGAATAAAAATCTCATACCTGTGCCCAGAAGAAATGGCCACAACCTAAGATTAAAAATCAAGCGAAAAACAATCTTTGCTTGATTATCAACATCTCCAAATCGTGAGATTTTCTTTTCTATTTTTGGTTTATTTAATAAATTGAACAGTTTCTCAACGTGCTCATCTTCAAGAGAATTCAGATAATTTCTCACTAATTTCATTACATTCAAATTTTTTCTAAATTCCTTCTTCCATCTTTTTTCATAATCGGATAAGAATTTAGATGAAAAGTCTTCGTTTTTTATTGCTTGGCTTGAAACATCACCTGCAATTATTGCTGCAAAACCACCAAAGATTACACCTCCTCCAGTTGTGGGTTTAGTTTGTCCTGCGGCATCTCCAACAACAAGTACATTATCTGCATAAGTTTTTTTAATGTAAGACCCTATTGGGATTGCACCACTCATTCGTTTTTCAATCTTTGCCGAAGATAATTTTTGTTTAATAATAGGATGTTTATTAATTAAATTTTCAAGCATCTTACTAGCAGGAGGGTTTGTAACTCCTAACCCAACTTTCGCTCTTTTTTCATCTATAGGAATAATCCAGCCAAAAAAACCTGGAACTAAACTATTGCTTTGATAAATTTCTACAAATTCTCTCTCGATATCTTTCACTCCCGACATGATAAATTGAGAGGCATAGACAATATTATTGCGTGATGGACTAGGTAGGTTGAATTTTTCATTTAAAGCTGGGAATCTTCCTTCAGCAAGTATAACCATTTTAGATTTGATCTTTTGAGTTGTGCTTTTTTTGCCAAGAATAAACTTCAGATGATTATTGTTTCTTTTAACATTGAGAACTCTGGATGAGGTTCGTATGTTTACACCTAGCTCAATTGCTTGAGAGGATAAATGTGAGTCAAAACCAGCTCTATCAACCACCCAAGCGGTGGGTTCATTCTTTTGTACAACAATTAGTTCACCTTTAGGTGAATAAATTTTAGAACCTCGAATGTCCTTATTTTGAATTATATTAGAAGGTAAATTAAGGAGATTAAGTGATTTTAAACCATCGATGCTAAGCAAACCTGCGCAATGTTCATGATGACCAATTACATCTTTTGATTCGAGTAATGTAACACTCGCACCCTTTTTTGATGCAGAAATTGCTGAGAGTAGACCAGCAGGGCCTCCTCCAACCACTATTAAATCATCTTCTAACTCAATCACATGAATCAAGGGCTATAACTAGTTTAAAATAGTATGGAAAATAGCAACAATGATCTCTAGTTTCTACAATGCACCTGATTTTGAAAAGAATTCTCTCATTTTTAGGTTTTTTCCAGTTTTAACATTTTCTCGAATAATGTGTTTGTCAAGAGATCTAAGTAAGAATTTCGAATCATTTCTTGATTGGAAAGATGATCTAATAACCATTAGAATTTTTCCGCAATCTGTACAGATAATCTCTTTTGTTGAAAACTCTTCGTTTTCAGCATCGAAAATGTTTACATATCTTAAACATCTGGAACAATATATAGTGTCTATTTCATATAGCATTTTTCTCACCCATTATCTATATTTGTACCTTTTTCTTATGTTAACATAGACATTCACATTTAAAGGAAAAGTATTATGCTTATAGATACGTGGAAAATATGTTATATTTATAAAGAGTTTAAAAACGAACTTATTTTTTGAAATCTTTAATGGTTCTACATATGCGCTTAGCTTTCAATTTTTCTCAAATATTTTTTCTGTTTTTCATCTAAACGTCTCATTCTCAGTAAACCCTCATAATACCAACACACTATTGTCCGATTCATGCTTTTAATGTTTTTTTGATTAACTTTGTCATCATTTTCAAACCTTCGTAAAACAAGATGTTTATCTGAGGAAAAAAGTACTATTTCTTCGGTATGACTAACTCTATTGAATCTAAATGCTTTACATTTCTCATTTTGATCTAAATCAACTCGATATCGGAAAGCTTTTTCTCCATATATTTTCACAAACTCGCTTATATTTTCAATAATCTCATCTATTGGCATGTATCCTATCTGTTTCTCCTCATGCGTGATATTATCAAGATCTAACTTTATTTCATCAATCTCTATAAGATTTTCAATTAGTTTTGTTTCAATGATTGCGCCCCTGTCTTCAAAAATCTCCCATCTCAATTTATAATCCGAAACAGGTAGGTTATCTTTATAATAATAAATTGATTCAGTTTGAGGACTATAAGTAATCTTCATTACCCCCTCAGGATATATTTTTTCTTTTACCTTATTAGAGATAACAACACCAGTTTCTTCAGATATTTTTCTAATTGCTGTTTGATATCCGTCAGTTATATCGATCTGCTCAAATCGTGCTGAAGAGTTATTATTGTCATTTTTATCTACACGCAACATTTCTTTTCCTCATGTATTTCAATGTTAACTATGAATATGTCTGAAAGAAATTGAAAACTTCTCTTCTTAAACCGGATTCAAGTGCTAATATCATTAAGTCCTCTTAATCAATGAAGTAGATTAGTATTATCCACGCAATATCTATATGTTGAGTATGGTAATTTTCTTTTTTCGATACTCATAATTTCCATTATTTTACTAAATAAATTGCACAGACCAATAGTTTCCTGCAGTATTCTTACAAGATATTGTAATTTATTAAACGCCAATGACAACTCCGAATGGGTAAGGTTTATAAATACTTACAGATTAATGTAAGTTAATACATGAAAGTGTAACATAGGTGAGAAACATGAGACAAAGTGAAACAATAAAGACATTGAATCAAGAGATCCGTAAGTTAAAAGGTGAATTAAATCAACTTCAGAGAGCAAGAAAAGTGTTGAAAAGAAAATCAGTAGGAGTAGTTATTTAAGGTGATAATCCTGAATAAACACGACTTTGAAGATGATTTTGATGAACGCTTAGAAGAGTGGGTGTATGAGTTTAAGGAATCCATGAAGGAATTCAAAAAATCTATGAAAGAAATGGTTCTAGACTTAACGGAAACCATGACTGATCTTAAGGATAATCTAAAAGACAGATTTGACTCCAGCGAAATTTCCGAAGAGAGAGAGAGTATTTTTTAATCAAGGTGAAAAGAATGGTGGAAGAAAAAGAAAACATGAAAGAATTACGAAAGGAAATTGATGAGCTAAAGGACATCATAAAAAACCTAGCGCAGAATCAAGCTAACGCGTACAAGGATTTAGATAAGAAAGAGAGGACTACTGATTTAGAGTCTGATAGAGAACAAGGTAAAATCAAAAGAGAAGCTAGAAGAAGAATTGAGCGTGACGTTAGGAAGACAAAACGCAAAACCGAACGCTTCATCCATGCAGAACCTCTTGAGAAAGTGATGCCAGAAAGGCCAGAAAGGCCAGAAAGGCCAGCAAAGCCAGAAAGGCCAGCAAAGCCAGCAAAGCATGTTAGGCATATAAAGCATGTCAAGCCTATAGTTTTCAAAGGATTTGAAGGACGAATCAATTTTGAATCAGAAGAGTTCAAGAAATCACTTAAAGATTTTACTAAGAGAGTTGAAAAAGCTGCAAAAGATGGCGAAAAAATAGCTAAAGATATTTCAGATAAACTTACTAAGAAAATGCAAAAAGTGTTAGAAAAAGAAAATGAACGATTAAGAAAAGCCGTGATTATTTCAACTGAAGAATATGAAGAGATTATTGAAGAAATAGAGGATGCTAGAAGCGAGATTGATGATGCTCAGCAGAATATGGGTGACGCAAGAGATATTGTAATAGGAGCTCAGAGAGAGATTAGCGTTGCAAAACGAAGAATAGAGCGTGCAATCAACGAAGAAGATCGAGAACTTCAACGTGATGCTGAAGAAGAATTAAAAGATGCAACTGAAGAGTTACTAGATGCTAAGCATGAAATTAATGAAGCAAAACAAGAGCTTGCTCAAGCAAAAAGAGAGTTTACTAGTTTACAAAGAAGAGCAGCAAAAATTCATGATGCCCAATCAAGGAATGGTGGATCTCGAGTAATTCAATCAGGGGATGTTGATTTAGGTTCAACTTTCACCGAATATGCAGACAGAGTTATGTCTTCGTTATCAAAAAACCTTGAAAGCACAATAAAAATTGCGGTCGATGGTGGTAAAAGAGCTATTAAAGGTGTTACCAGAATAGAACGAGATGGTGATACCATCATTATTGAACCTGAAGGCACGATTGATATCGAGGAATTAGATGAAGTGATGGAAACAAATGCAGAGCTGTTGTCAGCATTAGGAGACAAGAGAAGATTACTTATTCTGAAAATACTTGAATATTCTCCACAATATCAAAAAGAGCTTGCTGAAGAAACAGGATTGCGTGGTGGCACCTTTAAGCACCACACAGATATTCTTCAAGACGTTAATTTTATCACAAGAGAAGCGATTCGAGGAAGATATCTTATCACTCAATTAGGCATTGAGGCTCTTAAATTAGCAGAATTGATAAATTCTCGTAAGAGACAACTAGAAAACTACGATAATGAAGATGATGATTCAATCGATATAGATATTGAAGACTAAGTAACTGGTGAGAAACAATGAGATTAAGTGTAAAAAATAGACCTTTGAAAATTACCCACAGTTATGAATATACTTTCGATAATAAAATTGTTAAAATCTCATTATCAAAGAAGTCCCTCCTATTTCCAGTTTTTAATGAGAAAGAAAATAGGCAGATAGGATTTCTTCTTGAAGGACCTATAGTGATTTTTGGAGATTTAATAGTTCACTCTCAAAAAGGTGCAGTAGGAGAACTGTTTTATGTAACATTCTCTACAGTCATCCTTTTTCCTGTTAATCTACCCTTTCTTTCGTTAGATCATGTTAAAGAAACGTCTCCTGTAGAAAATTTTGAACCTTATCAGGAACTAGTGAGTAAATACAATAGAGTTTTTTCATTAAACAGAA